>NZ_CAMHVI010000008.1:0-65584 GCF_946188585.1 Streptococcus mitis | reverse complement strand
GGCTCTTCATGGCTTTGATAGAAGCATTCAGGCTTTCCTGATTGCGTTTTACTTCGCCCATATCAATCTTCATCTGTTGTCTCCTTGTAAATACTGGAATAGATCGAAGCCTTGAAATAGGTTTCCCTCAAATCTCGGTCTATATAATGACTGTCCTTAGAATCACTGTACCCTTCTGCGATTACACGCTTGATAAAGAGATGACTAATGTAAAGTGGTAGCGTATCCAGACGCATGCCATATGGATAGACATGACCGATGTAGTCAATATAAGTTTGACCATCCAGCTTGACACGACGCCCTACTAATAGTGCATACAAATCCAGATCTTCTGAAGCATATTTTTGAACTAGCTCTCTTGGTAACAGCTCCCTGTCTAGCTCCACAATCGTACCCAAGGGGTAAATCTTCCCAAAAGCTAGATCTACAAGCGCTAAAAAGTGTAAAAATTGCGAGATTGGAAGAGACAAGACCACATCTAATCTAGTTAAACTGACCTGGTCGCCTTCAAAGTGAAAGTGTAGTGGCGCTCCGATTATACCTGATTCCACAATGTCCAATTCATAATTATTTTTATTATATTGAAAAACTCCATGCCAGTATGCTGGTTTCCACAAATGATTAAATATTTTTCCTTCATAAAAAAGTGTTTCATGATTTAAGGCTTTTGCAACTATTCTTTTCTTTTTAGAAACTGATTCATATTTTTTCAATACAAAATTTTTTCACTTGCTGAGCGTAGATAGTAAACATTCTCTTCTTGCACAATTTCACCCTATCTATCCAGCTTTCATCGTGAGGAGATTTAGATTGAAGGACAAATCCTTCTGAATTTCCCTTTAGTTCTAGTTGAATTTCCATATTTTCTCTACCATCCTATTGATAAGTCCAATCCAAACAGTCCTAGTTTCATCTTTGCCTCTGCTTTCTGAGTTGTTTCCCCCACTTTTGCCCTGGCCGAAACGCTTACTCCAACAGAATCATTCACATCAATTGTAAAACCAAATAATTTAAAGCCAGCCTTATCTTCTCTCTACAATATAAGCATCTGCTCCTGCTTCAGCTTAGAATCCTTTCACCTGTTTTCCTTCCTTAAATTCATTAAAAGAAAAGAAGGGTTATCCTTCTCCTTTATTATATCTCATTATACTTCACCTTTTCGAATATTCGTACTTTTTATCATTTCATCATAAGTATCTGCATAAATTTGCTCATTGAGATTTTCATATCCTCTAAATACTACTTCTTTTATATTCTCTTTATTAAAGAAATATACCTCCTCGGCTGAAAACAAGCCTTGCGGAATTAAAACTGCTCCATAATCATAGTATACTTCCGTACCATTCTCTTTAACGAGGGCTGCTCTAACTACAATTAACAGTTCTGTCTCATCTCCATTATGTAATTTTACAACACTTCCCAATGGTAATATTCTATTATTCATCTTTCATCCTCCACTTTATTTTTCTTGTTTGATATTTTTCAACAACTTGAAACCAACGAATTAAATTATTCTGCCTTATTAATATTACCGAAACTCCTGTTACTACACCAACTAAACTTAGCATAATAATTTCACTTCCAATTGGTTTTCCAAACAGATTAAATAGTATGATTGTCAAAATCAAAACTGGAGTGAAAAAGCCTATTAATGCTATAAAAATTGTAAAACACCATGCAAAAATTTTCTTGTTAGTTGTGACCTTTTTATTATTAAAACTATTCCATATTAAGTTACCATCAATCGCATTTTTAAAGTTATTTCTATCTGCCAATTTTACAGCATTTACATTTTTGTAAAGAGCCCTTTCAACAAGCGCTACCAATCCAAAACATTCCAGAAGCCATATTATAATAAAATAGATAATCGTTTTAAAACTGTAATGTCCTATTAAAAATTGCATGTTAGGAAAAAGCTGTGTTACACCTGTAAGTGAAAAGAGAATAAATAAAACTAAAATAATTATTTTTCTATTATTTCGAGAATTTTCTGTACTTAATAATAAGCTTTTGGTAGCCATTACAGGATGGTTTAATTCTGTGTCAAAATAAACAGCCTTTCCCTCTGATTCTCCAATATAAATAATCTTTCTAAAAAAACACATATTAGAATCCCCATCTAAAAATTTACCATAAAGCAAAATTATCCAAGTTCCATTTGCCATGTGCAAAGCCGTCGTACAAAGTATTAGCAATACCTCCCACAAAATAGCCAGCTACTGCACCTGCAATCGTTCCTACAACTGGAATAGGAATTACATTTCCCACCACAGCACCGACATAGATTGAACCCAATGCTGTTCCAGTATGCGCAACTCCATCTATAGCAGCACTTGTAGCACCATACTGTTCTTTTCTTTCAAGATAGGTAAGACCACCATCAAATAGAGCTAGGGAACCACCTAAATAACCTATACTTTTAGCTACACCTCTGGCTCCTGTTCCACGTGCAATTGTACCAGTTCCATTCAATATCTCATCTGTATTTTTAGCACTTTTTACAGACTTAAATCGATTAACATCTCCGCTTACTTGTTTCCAAGTTTTATGGCCTGACTTCGTACTTTTAATTGCTTTTCCATACCATGTGCCATTTTGAAATTTTTGTAGACTAGCCAAAGCTTCTTTACTTGCCACATTAGCTGTTGACGTGTAACTAGCTATCATTCCAACATTTTTTAAAACATTAAGAGAATTGCGCATAAGATTTCCATCCTGCGCAACATTCCCATTATACTTAGAGTTCTCCATTTCTTTAGCCAACTCATTTTGAAGCTGGACCTTATACTGAGCTGGATCCTTAGCAATATTATCCTTGACCTTTGAGACAAAGTCGCTATTCTGATAGACTCTTAAGATGTTCGGTGCTGTATAATTCGGACCTTGAATAGAGCTAAGGGTAGCTAACTCACTGTTCTGTTGCCCCATCATCTCTGAGAAGGTGCCTGGAGTGCCTAGTTCATTGAACGAGGACATCTTATTGGTCGTATCTGTCAAGATCTGCTTGGCTTCTGTTAAGGCCGTCGTTATCACGCTAGTTGATGGATCTGTCAGTGAAATGATGTCCGCTATATCTGAGTAAGTGCTTGATGTATCTCGCTGGATATAAGACAAGGCTTGAGTAATGCCCGGGAAGATAGCACTCAGTTCTGAGAGATAATCAGTATTGATAATGGCATTGCCATCACTCTCTCCAACCTCTGACTGAAAAGTCGTGATAAAAGCATCATAATCCTTTGACATAATGTCTAAGGCGCTCTCATAGTTCATAAGGAGAGGAAGTTGATGATACTTGATTTTCGCATCAATAGCTGTCCTAACAGTTCCTTCTAAGGATTCTTTATTGTTTGCCAACTTTGCAAGACTCACTTGGGCGGATTGAAGCTGGCTCTTCATGGCTTTGATAGAAGCATTCAGGCTTTCCTGATTGCGTTTTACTTCGCCCATATCAATCTTCATCTGTGGTCTCCTTATAAATACTGGAATAAATCGAAGCTTTGAAATAGGCTTCCCTCAAATCTCGGTCTATATAATGACTGTCCTTAGAATCACTGTACCCTTCTACGATTACACGCTTGATAAAGAGATGACTAATGTATAGTGGTAGCGTATCCAGACGCATGCCATATGGATAGATGTGTCCGACGTAGTCAATATAGGTCTGACCATCCAGCTGAACACGACGCCCCACTAATAGTGCATACAAATCCAGATCTTCCGAGATAAATCTCTGAACCAACTCCGCTGGTAACAGCTCCCTGTCTAGCTCCACAATCGTACCCAAGGGGTAAATCTTCCCAAAAGTTAGATCTACAAGCGCTAAAAAGTGTAAAAATTGCGAGATTGGAAGAGAAAAGACCACATCTAATCTAGTTAAACTGACCTGTTCGCCTTCAAAGTGAAAGTGTAGTGGCGCTCCGATTAAGGGCTTATACTCATAGTCTTCCTCGCCTCTTAGAAAAGCAATATAGCTGTCACGCAGGATTTCTGGATGATGTCCTAGCGTTGTACCTAGCTGATAGAAAAAGGCAATCTCCTCTTCTGATACATTCAATTCCTTTAAACCTTGATTGAAGAGGTACAATTGTTGTTCATTCATCACATTCCTCCTCCGCCACTGAATTTGCCGGCTCCTGCACTATCGTCGCTCACCTTATTTTCTGAGGCTTGATTCATATGATGAACATCCGATACACTATAACTACGGAGTGTAGCTAACGAGTCGTTTAAAAGAGTAATATAGTTTTCACTGAAATTCTTAAAAAGGGCTAGGTCTGTATAGCTAAAGCGCAAAGGAATCATATCAAAAATATTGCTCACAGATGTATTCACATCACTCGTCAAACTTGTCCATGTAGAGTGTTCTGTTCCTGTCTTGCTCATTGTCCTCTCCTTACATCATTGAATAAGCCAAGCTTAGATAAGATTCTGCTTCAATATAGGCCATGGTACTCTTACGCTGTAAGCTTGCCGCCTGTTCTTGGAGAGATTTAATCTTCGCTGAAATCTTACTTTTATTTTCCTCATGCGCTGACTTGTAGGCTTCCAGCTTGCTCTCCGCTTCTTTAACCTTGGTAAAAAACTTCTGTTGGATAGTTCCCTTGAACTGCGACTCATCCAATTTTATTAAGCGAGAGAAATCATTGCTTTTTATATTTTGAATATTTGTCAGCTGGACATCTAACTTCTTATTGGCAGATTCTAACTTTTCTATCTGTTTTAGGACATCTTCTCTTTGACTATCATATGCCTTTGCTTGATTTAGGCTAGAACGATAATACTGGCGATACTGTCTTTCTAGTTCTTTGTTTGAAGTCATGTCGTACTCCTTTTTCATATAGTGATAACATTCTGTTCCTATATTACCATATTTTAACTCACTTTCCTAGTAAATACTAAAAATATATATGAAAAATCATGTACCTTTCATGCTTTTTATTCTCTAGGAAGTTTAATTCGATAGATATTCCTTCCAATGAACAAATGAGTTTCAGCCGTTTTCAGAAATATCTCATTATAATCTGACTTTACTTTGACCATATTTTAATCTATAAATCTGGTTCCGAATGTTCCTGCTGGAATATTGGCACGCAAAAGTTTTTAAAACTCGTCGAACTTTGATTCAATCGTCTTTTGATAACCATGGAAAATAAATTGAATCCCAACTTTTTAAAAGTTAGGGACAATAATCCCTTATCTCCCAAAAAAGATTTCAGCCTATTTTGAGAATAGTAGATCTGAAGATATAAAAAAGACAAACCCTAAAACGATGTTTGTCTTCAATATGAAGAAACGGATTTACCGTTGCTTTTTCTTCTTGTCTCGTGATTCTAAATTGCTTTCGGATTGACTTGATTTCTTGTCCCATTCTGATATCCCTTCAATATTCTACTTGTCTGACAGTGTAAGTCTACCTCACATTGTCAGTACGCTTCCTAAATACCTCACTTGCTTCTTATTCGGTCTTTGAGAGCTCAGGTATTGTGTCCACAATATCCCAAAAACCATATCGCCAGCCGTCCAAAACCTTCCAGTTTTGACAGCTAACGATAAGATAACTTGGTGGCTCCGCCCCCAAACCCCTAGAGAAAAATATTAGTTGAATTTTTAAAAGTTGAGAAAAGTATAGCAGAAGAAATTTGGGGAAGTTATCACAAGGGGCAATAAGGGAATGAAAAAAGAGTCAATAATTCTTGACTCTCAATTCTAAACATACATATAATCCATCATTGAGTCTAATCTCAAATTAAAATATTCTCATATCTATCATTTTCAGCATCCAAATAATATACAGAAATATCGTCTAAGCGAAGTTCATTTTTTTTCAGAAATAGATTTACATATTTTACATCATGTGTAGTGAAAATGAGTTGCTTCTTTAATTGACTGAGAACATCAATCATAGAGAACTGATTAATGTCATCCATATTTTGAATAGGATCATCTATACCAATAAAATCAATCACTGTGCTATTCTGACTAATATTCTTCGCAATAAAAATAGCGATTGCTAATACGTTCAGTTGTCCAGAACTTAAAACATTAGCAGCGTTAGTAGTTCCATCACTATTTTTTATTTCAATATCTAACGTATTATCATCATCATTTATATTGAAATATAAATTTCTATAACTTGATACATTCGGATTAAGGTAATTAAAATATTGTTGGATAATTGATTCATTGCTGTTAATTAACTGAACAAAGTTATATGATTCATTAATCTTCTTTATTTCTTCATCTACAATTTCCAATTTTTCTTTCAATGCTGTAATAGTTTTTTGAGGTTGCTGCAAAGATTTCTTTTTCTGACGTATATTTTCATTTAAAGTATTATATCTAATAACATCTTGATAATTTTTTAACTCTTGAGCTAGTAAAATAATTTTATTATTTTTGTCATCAATTAAATTTGACAGGACATTCGGAATATCATTATAATTGCTAATAGAATATTCCTTGGCATATTCATCAATCATTTCACTCACATTGTTCAGCAAATTCAAGAGTCTATTCTTTTCCTCTAAATCATTCTTTTGGTCATTTTTAAGTATTAATAATTTGTCTTGTTGTTTTAATAATTCCTCATTTTTTGACAATAATTCTTTTAAATTTAAACCGGAGAATTCAATATCAGATATTTCCGCTAACTGATTTTCGATTATACTCTTTTTATTTTTTAACTCTAGATATTTTTTACATTTTTCAATAGTATTTTGAGATTCATTTATAAAATACTCCAACTGTTCTTTATCTAATGTAAAGTTGTCTTTAACATATAGATAATTACCCAATATAATGTCTAGTTTTTTCTGGATTTCGTTTTCTTGATATTTTAATTTGGATATATCTAATTGAATTGTACGAATTTCTTCTTGTTTATTCAAAATGCTTGATTCAGTCTCGTTTATTCGTTTCCTAAACCCACTAATTTTTTCAGCTGTAATGTTACTTTGTTCCAATAGATTAGTAATACGCTCATCAAAATGTTTGGGGGTATTTTTAACGGACTGACTGCAAACCGGGCAAGTATTCTCAAATTCCTTATGGTCACTCACAAATTTATATGCCTCTTGAACTAATTGAATCAGTGAGTCAATATCATTCTTTGATTCAACTGTGCTAAAATCTGACTTTAATTCAACTACCCTATCTTGTAATACTTGGATTTCGCCTTCTAATTTTTCATTTTTTTGATTAAACTCGTCAATAGATTTTGGAATTTGTTCCTTATCGTTTATTAAATTGTAATAGTTAACAATATGAGACAAAGCATATTGATACTTTTCAACCTGCCCCTTTAAATCCTCAATCTTCTTTTGTATATCTTTATCCGTTTCAAAAGTTAATCCGTCAAAGTTAAAATTAGACAACTTATTTTTTATATCTATAAATTCAGATTTATAAAGCTTATTTTTAGATAAAAATTCCTCTTCTTTCTTTGCTTGTTCAATATTCTTCTTATTTTGTTCTAATAAATTATCATTCAAGGCAGAATCTTTTAAGTTTTTTTCTTGATCGATTTGAAGTTCTTTTATCTCATATTCTAGTGATTTAATTGTGTTATCAATCTGATTTAGATCACCAATATCCTGTTTAATATTATTATACTGCAAATTAAATCGTGTAAGTCTCTCTTCAATCTGAGCTTTACTTTTCTGTAGCTCATTATTTTCTTTTTGTTTATCCTCGAAACTAGGATTACTTATTTCATCAGTAATCAGATATTTATATCCATAGTCAATTTTAGATTCTTGAAGATCAATTTCCTTTTGAAGAGATTTCACAAAATCTGCTTTTTTCTCCATTTCATTATCCAGCAAACTCCTAACCTTTTCGTAATTCTCTTTTAAGTTAGTTATTTCATTCATTCCTAGTATCGAAGATAGTACCCTATAACGATCGTTCGCAGTGTCACTTGAAATGAAATCTAACACCTGATCTTGAGCAAGTAAAGAGGACTTCAGAAATTCTTGAATATCAAATTTTTCACCTTTTGAATTCTTGAATAATCCCTCGATATATTCTTTGACCTTTTTATCTCCTCGTACAATTTCATTTCCATCATTACAAGAAACTCTAATATTACCATATCTTGGTGCTACCCTTTTCAAAGATAAATTAGTTGTAAAGATAATTTCAACTGCACATTCATCAGAGTTCTTATTTATTAGTACACTTTTCATGATGTCTGCACTACTGACATTCTTGAATCTTTCAACATTTCCTGTTAAACACCATTGAATTGCATCAAAAACTGAACTTTTCCCATTTCCATTATCTCCTAAAAAGATAGTAACATCTTTTGAAAAATCAAACTGATGTGTACCTTGAAAATTTCTAAAATTTTTAATTATTACTTGCTTCAATCTAATCATCATTTTCTCCTAAAAATTTTAACTCTTTTAAAGTTTCGGATATCTTAGATTTCGATAATTTTTTTCTATCCCCATCTTTGGCCATTAAATTTTTATACAAATCTTGAATCTGTACTGAAGGCGAATAGCTATGCCCCTTTACTCCATCGTTATCTATTTTATGTTCTGCCATATTTATAAACGGGATTCGTGAAATGTCCTTTTCATTTTGGATAACATATTTCCTAAGATTTCTTACATCTCTTTCGATATAATAATATTTTTCGTTAAACAAATTTATATCAACTAATACTAGCAAATAAGTATTCCATAAATTATATTCAACATGTTTCTTGATAATCTCTCTAATACTTTTCGATATATTATTAATCTTCTCTCTAAGCGAATCATCTTGGGTAATTTGTTCATTGTATACAATTATTAATTTCCCATTTGCTTTATCATAAAAGGTAGGATAATCAATCTCCTGAACATTTACCTCTTGATATCGTGCTTTATTAATATAACTTCTCAACTCTTCAAATAATACCATCTAACTGTAACTCCTCAACAATTTTATTTTTCATCTCCACTAAATTATTATATTTTATTCTATCATCGTTTATTTCAGCCAATCTCTTTCGATGAGCATATAAAATATTTATTGGTGCCTGAACATCTTTAATATTATTAGTACTCATATCATCCAATTTAGTATTATTTATGCTAGGAGTTGTATAAAAATCTAACTCTTCTTTTTTTAATGTAGCATACTCACTACTATTTTCAGTATAAAATTTACCTGAAATAATCACAGAAATATTCCCAGAATAAAAAATTCTAAATTTTTCTGAATCATCTAACCTCTGAAATAAATCTTTAAACTCTTTAATAATTTCTGAAGGCTCCCTAAAATTATCGTCATTTCCTAAAACCAAAAAGAGCAGTTTATCTAAATTAACTGATAAAATGTTTCTGTTTTTCTCGTCAATCTTTATATCACTTTCAATCGAAATCTTGAGGAATAACAATAATGAAAACAAGTCATTAAAATGTTCCTTACGGTCACTCTCCTCTAGCATTACATTAATACTCTCATTGTATTTTAAATACCTATTGATAATACCCATCATTGTTAAATCGCTAGATGACAAAGTCTTTTTTATCTCAACATCAAACTTATCCAAAAATATTCTAAACTCCTTAATAAAATCTGACTTCATTCTAGGATGAGAATATTCCTTGTCCAATTTTGTTAAGTAATCTGTGAAAATTTTCTCAGAACTTTTATGATATGCATTTACTACTGAGTTTTCTAGTTGCTTTTTTATAATTCCTTTGAGTTTGTTTAACCTTTCACCACTAATTAATTGTACCGACGCATCTTCAGGGTTGTAACATGATTTAAAAAATTCGGCAATAATGTCTTTAAGTGCATTTTGTGATAGTTGATTGTTCACAAAACCTAAACTTATTGGTATATTCCTCACTACCTTTTCTTCTAATGATTCATGAGGTATATGTCTCATATTAAAGTTTTCAAAAGCTTGGTCCAGAAAATCCTCATTATTATCATTGTAATTAATAACTTTCGAACCAAAAGAATCACTGATCATTTGTTTTGTCTCTTCAATACTTCTACTTTCCGAATCTGGATAAAATGGTGAAATATTAAAATTTTTTTGATCTTGAAAAAAACAGTTAGAAACTAATTCAAATTTTAAATTGAAGTCTTGTTTTTGTTTTATATTGAACGCAGTTATAAATAATTTGGGAATCCAGCTTTCTACTATTTTTTTATTTGCAGGTGCATAGGTCCTATTTTTAGTTTTCACTTGGATAAATTTTATTATTTTCTTTGAATTATTAAACAAAATAATATCTTGGTGATGATCTAAAAACATCCCATCCCAATCACCTTGGAATACTTCTCCCAAATAAAGTACAGCTACCATCATCTGATAATAAAATCCTGTCATAGCAATAATCCCACCATCATCTGAGGTCTCCTCTGCTAAAAGAATATCTTCAATATCCTCATTATTTATTGGAGCATGTAGTTTATCAATAGATTGACTGAAATCTATGTTTAGTATATTGTTTTTATCCTCAGTAAATAGATTATCAAAATGATTTTTTAAATTGTCTATCATAATCAGCTATATTTCACTTCCTAATATTTTTTCTTCATCATTATTCTGTACGATTACACAAGGTTTCTAAAATCTTTTCCCCCACCTCAACATCTCTTTCTCTACCTGACTCCACTCCCCAAACAGTAACTCTTGAAGAACATCTGCTGCTGAAGTCTTATCTTCTCCTGAATCATATACACAACTTCTATCTCGTTGATAAATTTGAATTCTTTCAAAGATAGCCAGTTCTTCCAATTGTCTTGTATTATCAACTAGATGATTTACAATGAAATCATGATGTTCTTTTGGAGTTGCGCGTGCTTGATTTGGGTTAATAGCGTACAGTTCTTCGTATCGGATAAGGGTGCTCAGATAGGACAGCTTAGGCTTTGTCGCAATTAAGGCTAATTGTACTTCATGTCCTTTACTTTTCAAGAGTTGTGCTGTTTTCTTTGGAACATCAACTGTTCGTAAAGTTCCCTCTATCAAAAGATTGTATCCCAAACCACTCAATTCTGTTACTAAAGACTCTACCATTTTCCCTGCAAAATCTTTGGTGTATTCTACACTGTCTTTGCCATATTCTTGCTGCAGTTCTAAATAGTGTGGATGTTGAGAGCGAAAACTATCGCCATCTATGATAACAATATTTCCTTGAAATTCTTTCTGTTTAATACGATGAATTGTAGTCTTACCAGCACCACTTTGCCCTCCAAGCAAAATCGCTATAGGTTGCTTACTGGACTTTTTTCCTCTTGTCAGAGAACGAAGATTCCGTGCTAGAGCATGTTTGAATTCACTATCAGTATAATCTTGGATTTCCATTAGGCTACCATCCGTTTTTCAGATATCTCTAACATACGTTCAATTCCATCCAAATAGCCGCTATACCTCTCTATTTCATCAAAAGTTTCTACTAAATAGATATTCGTATGAATCAAGTCAGATAGATCATCACTCATTAAAATCCAAGGATTAGATTCATCATCAATGCTAATTCCCTGACTATCTTGATAACGATAGAGTCGTGATAATAGATTAGCTCCTCTTTCTTTCACAATTTCAATTTTTAAAGTCAATTCATAATCTTCAACAGGATTGAGCATTTTATCTTCTCCTACAATATCGACATAAGATACATTAAACTTCTGACAAATGATATCTATTAGTTCCGTAGAGACTGAACTCGTTCCATTTTCATACCGGCTCAAGCTATTTCGAGAAATTCCTACAATTCGGGCAAAGTCGTCTTGTGTTAAGTCATGTGTTTTACGTAAGGATTTTATGTTCTTTCCAATCATGGCAAACTCCTTTTATTTTTATACCACCATTATAACATTTAGAAAAAGCAAATGCACCATTTTTGGTGCATTATTGGCTGTTTTTCCTAAATCTCTCTAAATTCTTTTCCAATTGTTCCTTATGAAGTTGATTCTTTGCTTCCTTTAATGTGTCGTCCAAAGTTTCTTCTCTATAAGTTGATTCTGTTTTTAGTTGTTCTGATCCTTGATCTGGAGTGCAAATGATATCTAGCAGTCGGTCTATTTTTTCAAGATCTTGGACATACATATCAGATAGTCAATGAATTAGTTGCTTAAATACATCACTATTGTCTTGTTTTTTCTTAAAAAATGTTGTAAACATCTATAACCTCTCAAAAAAAGCAGCCCATCAGGACTGCTTAGTGTAATTCGGAAATCACATCATAAATGGACTGTAATTTCTTATTGTCTTTATTCTTTGTGTCAATCAACGTATTTAGATCTTCAATTTTCCCTCCTAAAAATAAAAAAAGGAGAACAATATACAATTGTTCTCTCTTTAGATAAATATTTATTGTTGTATTCATTTTTCCGATGCGCAAACGACATATACAAATACATATACATCTATGTTCCTTTTTAGGACTTTTTTGACGTCAAAATTGCCTTTATCTACAAAGACAAAATGCTTGTAAGATATCTTAAAATCAAGGATTTTCACCCTTTTTTTCGTTGTAGCAACACTACACACTCAACATGATGCGTTTGCGGAAATAAGTCAACCGGCTGGACTTTCTTCAACTCATATCCTAACTCTTGATAGAGTTTGATATCACGCGCCATGGTTGCGACATTGCATGAAATATAGGCTATGCGGTCAGCTCCTGTTTGGGCGCTTGCCTTGATAAAGCTTTCTGTGAGACCTTTTCTTGGTGGGTCCACTAATATAACACTTGGTTGAATACCTTCCTTGAGCCAATTTTTCATAGCATTTTCAGCCGTGTCACAGACATAGTGGGCATTTGAGATATTGTTCAGTTGAGCATTCTTTTTGCTATTCTCTACTGCTTCTGGAATAACCTCCACACCATAGACTTCCTTGACATGTTTCGCAACAGAGAGTCCAATAGTTCCAATTCCTGAGTAGGCATCAATAACCACATCATCTTCTTTTAACTCCGCAAAGTCGATGGCCGTTTGATAAAGCCTCTCTGCCATTTCTGTATTGACTTGGTAAAAAGCGGGTCCAGCGATTTGGTAGTCATTTCCCAACATTTGATCGGTAATATAGTCTTGACCATAAAGAGTTTTCCACTCCTTACCAAAAATCGCATTGGTATTTTGGTCGTTGATATTTTGCATAACAGACACAATCTCTGGGAACTGCTTGATTAGTTGGTCAATTAATTGCTCCACTCGGAAAACTTTAGGACGAGTAGTTACCAAAATCACCATGATTTGTCCTGAGTAGTGTCCACGACGCACCACAAGGTTCCGAACCAAGCCAGCTTGTTCCTTTTCATCATATGGTTTCAAATCATAACGACGGAGCAAGTCGCGTAGAGCTAGCACTACCTTGTCAATCACAGGATCTTGGATAAAGAAATCTTCCAGTGGCATGAGGTCGTGCGAATTTTTACGGAAAAAGCCAGTTTCCAAGACACCATTTACTCGACGAACAGGCACCTGCGCCTTGTTGCGATACTTGACTGGATGTTCCATGCCAAGCGTTTCAGCAACCTCTATATCTGCAATTCCAGCAATCTTGTAGAGACTGTCCTTGACTTGCTTAGTTTTAAACTTGAGCTGTTCTGGGTAAGCAAGGTGACCTAAATCAGCGATTCCTGAACGCAGGTAAGCCAAATCTAGATCTTGATTACGGTGTGGTGACTGGACAAGGTATTCTTCAACTTTACCAAAACCAATCTTTTTATTGACCTTGAGGACACGCATGAGGATTTTTTCACTTGGTAAAGCATTCTCTACAAAGAATACCAAACCATCCACCTTGGCAACTCCTGCACCTTCATGGGTCAAGTCCACAATTTCAACTTCTACAATATCATTTTTCTTTAACATTCTCTTCTCTTTCTATTGGCCGACAAAAAAGACGGCAACATTACGGTTACCATCTATTATACCATGAAATTTCTTAAGAACCAAAACTCTTAAAGAAGTTGACAATGGCTTGCCAGAGGGAGCTTAGGAAATTACCGCCGTCCTCTAGCGCCTTATCCGCATCAAAGTTAAGGTTGATATTTTTAAAACTGTCGCCAGCTTGTGATACGATACTTTGTTTAAGGTCATTCAGGGTTTTAGTAAAGTCTGAGTTGCTGAGGATATCACTTTTTGAGAGATTTAAAGCAAAATTGATGATGATATTGATCTGGTTTCCTGTTATAACCTGATCAAGTTTGTAATTTTTCAAGGTATCTTCAACAATTTTACGAACATCTTCCTCCGTCAGATTTCCCTTGCTTTCTTTAGCTTTGGCAAGTCCGGACTTGATATCAGCTAGGGCAACGTTTAATTTATTAGCATCATAGCCCGTTTTGTCCTTGTTTTCAGTATTGATATCTGACAAAGCCTTTAGCTCTTCTTGAGCCAAGTCTTTATTGGCTTGTGGTACCTTAGCTCCATTAGCCTCTAGCGAATAATAAATCCCGGCTAAAGCACTCTCACCTGTGACTGGAATGGGTGCTGCTACAGTGATTTTGGCGTGTTCCACACCCAAAGTTACGGCCGCATTGCGGTACATATCCTGCGTCACCTTAGTAATGTTTTCTGGTGTTTCAATCTTGACCTCAAGTGGCGACTTGTCACCTAGTTTTTGAATCTTGGCTGATGAATACAGTTGTAAGCTAGAGTCATTGGCCACATTCATAATCTTAGAATAGACATCAGGTGTCATGGTCTTGAGTTCTTTGGTGTCTGTTGATGCATTGTATCCTAGTTTTTTAAGAGTTTGATTTTTTTGGTCTTCAGACAATGATGAACCTAGGACATATTCAGGTTGGACATAGGTTTCATCGATAACTTTTTGCACATCTGTTGCTGCATGGGCGCTATTCATAGCTGTTACTGCCCACAAGACCGCAGCACTGGTCAGAAAGAGTTTCTTTCTCATAGGGAATTTCCTCCTTTACCTTTCTAGAGTAATATATCTATCTTAAAGAAAACTTATAACAAAAACACCTGGGCTAGCCAGATGTCGAAAAGAGAGTGAAACATTTGATGATGTAAAGGTTGAGTTGCACCTGTCTAGAATAATAATAGTTTCCTCCATTTACATAGAGTTCGGCTCCATGAAAAATGGAAATGGGATGAACATAACTATAAGTCTTTCCAGTGGTATTGCCAAGCAAGGGAGCAACAGTCTCACGAGAGTACTGTTTGGCCAGTGCTAGGGTGTTTTCCTTACCATTTTGGGCGATAAAATCGATATAGGCAGGTCCAAAATTATAGGCTTGAACAGCTGTCCAGACATCAACACCCTTCTTCTGGGCCAGATAGAGATTGTCTGTCAGAGTTTGAACGCCTTGTCGAATGCTAGAGGCATTATCATTGATGGTATTGGTTGAACCGCTTGCAGACTCACTAGACTGCATAACATCGCCTTCTTTTCCTTTTGTTTCAGTATAAATCATAGCGAGCACAAGCTCTTCGTTTGCTGGAGTGTCTTTTTCACTCAAAATTTCTCGCACCATGGGTTGATAGGTCATGACTTGCTTGACATCTTGATGAACACGGTAAGCTTTATAGCCAGCAAAAAGGAAGACTGCTAGTACAAGCACTCTTCGAATTTTTTTAAACATTATTTACTTTGGATATCCTCGATATTTTTGATTAAGATAGAGTAGGTTCCATTATCATTTTGGATAAACTCAACAGACTCGGCGTCTTGATAGACGTTATTGGGAACGATGAGCTCAATTCCATTTGACAAGGAAAGTTTTTGGTTTTCAAATTTCTTTAATTGGCGACTAGCATCAATTTCATCAAACTGAACTGGTTCTGGTACGGCTTCTTTGACTTGGTCAATAAAGCTCAAACGAGCCGTCAGATTGTTGTCAAAAAGGTCATTAGCCAATTTTTCAGGCGATAATTCATTGCTTTCTTCTAGATTGTTGAAAATAGCTGATTTGACCTTAGATTGAAATTGAAAATCATCTGTGTTAAAAGTCTCAGCAATTCTCTGAGCCGTTTTTTCCAATTCCTTGATAGATTTCTTTGGCGAAATCTTAGGGGCAACGGCAAGAAGATTTTCTGAAAAATAGTTCAAGAAAGCCCCGTTGTACTTGATTCTTTTTTCAATCAGATGGTACTTGCGACTCTGAAGATTGACCACCAAGGCCTCATCAGCACCTGTTCCAAATCCAGGTAAGTTATTCTGAGTTAGCTTGATTGGATTATCAACTTCTCCACCGAGGTGGGTCAAGGTCTCCCGCAGGGCAATTCGCAAGAAAGCGAAGTGCTCCACGCCTTCTTTAGAAAATTGCACAAAAATCAAGTCATTGGTCTTGAGATTTTCTGAAATGCTGAACTCCTCTTTCCAGAGATTAGCCAGTGTTACTGATGTCTCCAACAAATCGTCTGTGATGTGATTGAAGAAGGGATTTTCTTCCTCGAAAATCCCAGTCTTAGCTTCATCTGAATACACACGTTCAATTTTTTTGCGTAGGTATTCTTCGATTTTTGGAGTGATATTGAGAAACTTATCCGCTAGGAACAGCTCGGTATCATCCGGGCTAAACTGATGGATAATGGCTTTCTTAATATAAATGTCCATAAAAATTTTAGTCCTCATATAATTGGAAGGCACCTGTCAATGCTTTGACTGCACTTCTCACTTCTTCTAAGACAGCTTCATTTTCTGCATTTTTAAGAGTTTTAATGATAAGTTCAGCCACTTTGCGACTTTCTTCTTCGCCAAATCCACGTGCAGTAATGGCTGCTGCTCCAATACGAATCCCACTTGTCTTGAATGGTGACAAGCTTTCGTAAGGGATTGAGTTTTTATTTAGGGTAATATTGACTTCATCCAGCAAGTTTTGAGCAACTTTGCCGTTTTCTACAACCTTAGTCACATCCACTAGGAAGAGATGGTTTTCAGTCCCTCCAGAAATGATTCGGAAATCAGGGTCTTGCAAGAAGACATTTGCCATAGCCTTGCTGTTTTTAATAACATTTGCAGCATATTCCTTGAAAGCTGGATCCAAAACTTCTTTGAAGGAAACTGCCTTAGCTGCAACAACATGTTCCAAAGGACCGCCCTGAATACCTGGGAAAATAGCTGAGTTGATTTTCTTAGCTAGTTCCTCATCATTAGTCAAAATCAAACCACCACGTGGACCACGAAGGGTTTTGTGGGTCGTTGTTGTCGTGATATGAGCGTATGGCACTGGGCTTGGGTGAAGACCAGCTGCAACCAAACCAGCAATATGAGCCATATCTACCATGAGCTTAGCCCCAACAGCATCAGCAATTTCACGGAATTTTGAAAAGTCGATAATTTGAGAATAGGCTGAAGCACCTGCTACGATTAGTTTAGGTTTTACTTCTTGCGCTTGTTTCAAGATAGCATCAAAATCCAAGAGTTCCGTTTCAGGGTCAACACTGTAAGAAACAAAGTTGTAGGTTTGACCTGAGAAGCTAACAGGAGCCCCATGAGTCAAATGACCACCTGCTGCCAAATCCATCCCCATAACGGTATCACCTGGTTCAATCAAGGCCATGTAAGCCGCACAGTTAGCTTGGCTTCCAGAGTGAGGTTGGACATTGGCAAATTTAGCACCGAAAATTTCTTTTGCGCGTTCAATAGCTAGACTTTCTACCACGTCTACCACATCAGTTCCACCATAATAACGGCGTCCTGGGTAGCCTTCGGCGTATTTATTCGTCAAGATAGACCCTTGAGCTGCCATAACAGCCTTGGAAACTACGTTTTCCGAAGCAATCAACTCGATATTATTTTGTTGGCGTTCTTCTTCTTTGGCAATAGCATTCCAGAGATCAGCATCATATGCTTTAAAATCATCTTTGTCAAAAATCATAGGTCTTCTCCTTTATAGTGTGACAGGTCCTTTAGTTTGTTTTAGAATATGAAAACAAACTAAAAGATGCGAATAAACCGTTTCTGCACTTTATCACAAGTATAACCAACTTTTTCATAAAATGCATGAGCACCCAGACGATGATCGGCAGAGTTTAAGCGGATAAACCCATAACCACGTCTTTTTGCTTCTTGCTCCAACCCTTGTAATAAGCTTTTACCAATACCTTGCCCTTGTGCTTGAGTCGAAACTGCTAAAGCTAAAATATTAAATCCTGCTTTAGAATAAAGTGATTCATAGACCTCAGCGTGGACATATCCAAGCAAGGCATGAGTAGATTCATCCTCATAAGCAAGTAAGAAATGATGGGGATCCTGAGATAGTCTAGCTAATTGACTAGCCGTTTCCTCTGGACTAAAAGAATAACCCAAGGCCTCTTGGTTAATCTCACATATAGCATTCACATCTGTTTCTTGTAAATCTCTTAGCATCTCATTCCTCCTCAAAAGAAATCTCTGGTAACTGAGCAAGAATATCTTCTCGCTTAATGGCGCCTTGGCGTAAGATTTTCACCTTGTCTCCAGACAAGTCCAAAATAGTTGAATCCTGTCCAGTTAGAAAAGCATCGTCTTCCAGACCCAAAACCTCTTGGTCAAAATCCTTCAGAATTTGTTCAAAGGTTACACCACTTGCCTGACCTGAAATATTGGCAGACGGCCCAATCAAGGGACCTGTCTTTTGAATCAAATCAAGCGTGATGGGGTGACTGGGCATCCGAAATCCAACAGTCGCGAGACCAGAATTGACCCAATAGGGAACTCGGTCATTGGCTTGGAGAATAATGGTCAAGGGACCCGGTAAAAAGGTCTCTACAAGTTTTTGTAGATAAGTTGGCTGATTCTTTGAAAAATGCAAGATGTCCTCTAGAGAGGCAATATTTAGATTGAGTGCCTTGTCTCTAGGACGACGTTTGAGCTGGTAAACATAATCAACTGCTTTTTCGTCTAGAGCCTTGGCAAAAAGACCGTAAACCGTCTCCGTAGGCAGAACGACAGCTCCACCATTTTCTAACTCTTGTCTAATCCTGTCCATCATCAACTACAACCATCCTATCTTGACCGAATTGGTCCTTGAGTGTTCGTACTCGTTTTTCAGGAAGATATTTCCTAAAAAGCGCAGAAACACTTTGACCTTGCTTGTATCCAATTTCAAGGTAAATCTTACCACCATCTTTGAGATAGTCCGTTGCATCTTCCGCAATTCTACAGTAAATAGCTAGGCCATCCTCGTCTGCAAAGAGAGCTAGATGAGGCTCCGAATGCAAAACATTCAAACCGACCTCTGACTCATCTTCACGAGAGATATAGGGTGGATTGGATACAATTATATCATATTTTTCAGAAATTTCTGCAAAACAATCAGATTTTTTAAAAAATATATTAAGATTTTGATTTTTGGCGTTCTCTGATGCAAGCTCTAAGGCGTCTTGGGAAATATCTGCTGCTGTCACTGACCAATTTGGTCTATTTTTTGCTAGAGCGAGAGCAATAGCTCCACTACCTGTTCCAATATCCAGAACTGAAAGATTCGTCTCAGGATTTTCAGCTAAGATAAGCTCCACCAACTCCTCTGTTTCTGGACGAGGAATCAAAACCCGCTCATCAACTTTTAACTGCATTCCATAAAAATCTGCCTGTCCAATGATGTACTGTGCCGGTTTATGAGCTGCTAACTGCTGGTAAATTTCCTCTACAAATTGTTTGTCTTCCTCGGTTACCTCTTGTTGGAGGGCGAAAACAAAGTCCGTAAAAGATAGATTTTTCAGGCTACGATAGACAAAAGAGAGGCTTTCAGCTTCCTCTCCTTGTCTTATCAATTCTTCTTCAAAATCTGAAAATAATTGAGCTAATTTCATTATTTGTTTAATTCTTCTAATTTTTGTGTTTGGTCATAAAGTACCAAGGCGTCCACAACTTCATCCAACTTACCAGACAAAATGGTATCTAGTTTTTGGAGGGTTAATCCGATACGGTGGTCTGTGACACGGTTTTGTGGGAAGTTATAAGTACGAATCCGTTCTGAACGGTCACCAGTACCAATAGTCGACTTACGCTCAGCATCTTGCTCATCTTGAGCAATTTGTGCAAAGTGGTCAGCAACACGCGCACGGATAATCTTCATTGCCTTCTCACGGTTCTTCTGCTGGGTACGTTCTTCCTGCATCTCAACCTTGATATTGGTTGGCAAGTGAACGATACGAACGGCAGTCGCAACCTTATTGACGTTCTGTCCACCAGCACCTGATGCGTGGTAGATATCAACACGAAGGTCTTTTGGATCAATATCGTATTCTACTTCTTCGACTTCAGGCATGACAAGAACTGTCGCTGTCGAAGTATGTACGCGACCTTGGCTTTCTGTCACAGGGACACGTTGCACACGGTGGGCACCTGATTCATACTTAAGCTTAGAGTAAACAGACTGACCTGAAACCATGGCAACCACTTCTTTGAAACCACCGACACCGTTCATAGAAGCCTCCATGACTTCAAAGCGCCAGCCTTGGGCTTCTGCATACTTTTGGTACATAGTTAGCAAATCTCCAGCAAAAAGTGCTGCTTCGTCTCCACCAGCTGCTCCACGAATTTCAAGGATGATATTCTTGTCATCGTTTGGATCCTTTGGAAGGAGCAAAATTTTAAGTTTTTCTTCGTATTCTTCTTTTTCAGCCTTGGCATCTTTGAGCTCTTGCTTGGCCATTTCTTCCAAGTCCGCATCTCCGCCTGATTCCTTAATCATCTCTTCAGCGTCAACGATGTTTTGAAGGACTTGTTTATACTCACGGTAGGCTGTTACTGTGTCACGAGTTGAAGCCTCTTCTTTTGAAAGCTCCATGAAACGCTTGGTGTCTGAAACGACATCAGGGTCACTCAGCAATTCTCCTAATTCTTCATAACGGTCTTCTACAGCTTGTAGTTGATCATAGATGTTCATTTTTTCTCCTTATTTCTCAATTGTTAAATCATAGATTGCTACTACTTCGTTCTCGAATATTTCCCCAGTTTCTTTAAATCCATAACTGAGGTAACAAGATATTGCATGTTCATTTTCTGGTTCATAAGACAACCAAAGTTTATTGCTTAAACCTGCTGGCACTGTCCGAACATAGTCTAGTACTTTATCCATAATTGGTTTAAAATATCCTTGATTTTGAAAATTCTTATCAATCATAAAACAAAATAGTAAATAATTTCCACTACTAATTCCGATCTTTTTATCATAAGCTATCATCACAAAACCTATAATTGCATCATTATCATAAACTGCCAATGGAGCTACAAAATCTCCATTTTTAGTGTAGACATATGCTTCAGCTAAACTAATCGCGTTGGTTGCAATGAATTGTTTTTGATATTCCTTGACATCCAAATTCAAAACATCAAAATAATTTTCCATTGTAACATCTCTTAGTTCAATTGTCATAGTTTTGCTCCTTGTTAGAGGTTATCATTGGCGCAAAATAATGTTTACGGCAAACCGAGATGTAGGTTTCATTGCCACCAATCTGAATCTGCTCACCATCATAAACGGGCAGTCCATCTTGAGTACGCAACACCATGGTCGCCTTTTTCTTACAGTACTGACAGATGGTCTTGATTTCGTCAATCTTATCTGCTAAAAGCAAAAGATATTTGGAACCTTCGAACAATTCATTACGAAAGTCATTTTTCAAACCAAAAGCCATGACGGGTATGTCTAACTCGTCCACAACACGAGCTAGATCGTAAACATGGTGACGCTTGAGAAACTGGGCTTCATCGACCAAAACACAGTAAGGCTTTTCTGGTAGGTCTCGGATATAGCCAAAGATATCCGTCGTTTCCTCAATCGCAATGGCAGGGCGTTTCATGCCAATTCGACTCGACACATAGCCAACACCGTCACGCGTATCCAGAGCCGAGGTCATAATGACAACACCTTTTCCTTGCTCCTCATAGTTATAGGCCACCTTGAGAATCTCAATGGTCTTACCAGAGTTCATGGTCCCATAACGATAATACAACTGTGCCATGTTTCTTGCTTCACGTCCATTTCTAAATTTTTGCTACATTCTAGTATATCATAATTTTCTTAAGCTTTAAACGGCAAAATGTGGTAAAATAGAAGAAATCAAAAACTAGTGGAGGAAGCTATTATGCCATTTGTACGCATCGATTTATTTGAAGGACGCACGCTCGAGCAAAAGAAAGCTCTTGCTAAGGAAGTAACGGAAGCTGTTGTCCGCAACACTGGAGCCCCTCAATCTGCTGTCCATGTCATCATCAACGACATGCCAGAAGGAACTTACTTCCCACAAGGGGAAATGCGCACCAAATAAGCTAGCTTAAGCAGAATTGCTTAGGCTTTTTCAATCTCCAAGTAGCATCCATTGAAGAAATAGCCTAAATTTGTTACAATTTGAAAAGAGACTTGGAGATATTTTCAAGAAAAGAGCAATTAATTAAAGGAAACATTATGATTACACGTGAATTTGATACCATCGCTGCTATCTCCACTCCACTAGGCGAAGGAGCTATCGGTATTGTCCGCCTGAGCGGAACAGAAAGTTTTGCTATTGCGCAAAAGATTTTTAAAGGAAAAGACCTGAACAAGGTTGCTAGCCACACTCTTAACTACGGTCACATCGTTGACCCTCAAACTGGTAAGGTTATGGACGAGGTTATGGTTGGGGCTATGAAGTCTCCAAAGACCTTTACTCGTGAGGATATTATTGAGATCAACACCCACGGTGGGATTGCGGTGACCAATGAAATTCTCCAGCTAGCTATCCGTGAAGGAGCTCGATTGGCAGAACCTGGTGAATTTACAAAACGTGCCTTTTTAAACGGTCGTGTGGACTTGACACAGGCTGAGGCAGTGATGGACATCATCCGTGCCAAGACAGACAAGGCTATGAACATTGCAGTTAAGCAATTAGACGGCTCCCTTTCAAACCTGATTAACAATACCCGTCAAGAAATCCTCAATACACTTGCCCAAGTCGAGGTTAATATTGATTATCCTGAGTATGACGATGTTGAGGAAGCTACTACTGCTGTTGTCCGTGAAAAGACTATGGAGTTTGAGCAATTGCTAACCAATCTCCTTAGAACAGCCCGTCGTGGTAAAATCCTCCGTGAAGGAATTTCCACTGCTATCATCGGACGCCCCAACGTTGGGAAATCAAGCCTGCTCAACAACCTCTTGCGTGAGGACAAGGCAATCGTCACTGATATCGCTGGTACTACACGTGATGTCATTGAAGAATACGTCAACATCAATGGTGTTCCTCTCAAATTGATTGATACAGCTGGTATTCGTGAAACGGATGACATCGTGGAACAAATTGGTGTTGAGCGTTCGAAAAAAGCTCTTAAGGAAGCTGACTTAGTTCTACTAGTGCTAAATGCCAGTGAGTCACTGACTGCTCAAGACAGACAACTTCTTGAAATTAGCCAAGATACCAACCGAATTATTCTTCTTAATAAAACTGATCTTCCTGAAGCGATTGAAACTTCGGAACTACCTGAAGACGTTATTCGTATTTCAGTACTTAAAAACCAAAACATCGATAAGATTGAAGAGAGAATCAACAACCTCTTCTTTAAAAATGCTGGTTTGGTTGAGCAAGATGCTACTTACTTGTCAAATGCCCGTCACATTTCCTTGATTGAAAAGGCCGTCGAAAGCCTACAGGCTGTTAACCAAGGGCTGGAATTAGGTATGCCAGTTGATTTGCTTCAAGTTGACTTGACTCGTACTTGGGAAATCCTCGGAGAAATCACAGGGGATGCTGCTCCAGATGAACTCATTACCCAACTCTTTAGCCAATTCTGTTTAGGAAAATAAGAAAAATCCATGATCCTTTTTGCGGTCATGGATTTTATTGTATTTATTAGTAATCTGGTCTTAAGACACCTGTTACAGTTGCCTTAGTCGCTTCGTAGTCACCATCTACGACAACCTTGATAATGCGTTTGGCATCTTCTTCTGGTGCTGGAACAAGAGGTAGACGAGTTGGTCCAGCTTCAAATCCCATATAGTTAAGAACTGCCTTAACAGGAGCAGGACTTGGATAAGAGAAGAGGGCATTGACTTTAGGAATGAATTTACGCTGAATAGCCGCTGCTTTTTTCATATCGCTTTCTGCAATGGCAGTGAACATTTCGTGCATCTCATCTCCATTTGTATGAGATGCAACAGAAATAACCCCGTCCGCACCAAGATTCATGGCATGGAAAGCATCTCCATCCTCACCTGTATAGACCAAGAACTCTTCTGGTTTGTGCTCAATCAAGTAAGCCATATTAGCCAAGCTCGTACATTCTTTGACACCAATGATATTTGGATGGTCAGCCAAACGAAGCATAGTTTCTGGAGTTAATTCGACAACCACACGACCTGGAATGTTATAAATGATAATTGGTAGGTCCGAAGCGTCTGCAATGGCCTTAAAGTGCTGGTACATCCCTTCTTGAGAAGGTTTGTTGTAGTAAGGTACGATAGCAAGCCCAGCTGCGAAACCACCAAATTCCGCTACTTCTTTGACAAACTCGATAGAGTCACGCGTATCATTGGTACCAACACCCGCAATCAAAGGAACACGTCCATTGACAATCTTTTGTACAGCCGCAAAGAGTTCCAACTCCTCATCGTGGGTTAAAGTTGGACTCTCAGCAGTCGTTCCAGCTAGGAGAATACCGTCTGTATGATGCGCCAACAAATGCTCAATCAAGGCTGGAATGGCATCAAAGTTGATAGAACCATCCTCGTGAAAAGGGGTAATGAAGGCCGTGATGATTTTACACTCTTTTAAATCTTGATAAGACATGAAAACACCTCTCTATTTCAAAGAAGGAGTTCATCTGAACTCCTAAACGATATGACTATTTTAATTCAAATTTCAATTCAGCAGTTGGACGAACCAAACCACGTTCATGAAGAGTTTCTGCAATCTGAACTGAGTTCCAAGCAGCACCTTTGAGAAGGTTATCTGAAACAACCCACATGTGGATTCCTTTTTCAGCATCCAAGTCTTTACGGATACGACCAACAAAGGTATCTCGTGATCCAACTGCATTGATGGCTTGCGGATAGATTTGATGAGCTACATCATCTTCAAGAACAGCCCCTGGGAAGGCCGCGATAGCTGCTTTGACTTCTTCGATTGGAGCCACTTCTTTTGTTTCGATGTAAACAGACTCAGAGTGAGCTGACAAAACTGGAATACGCACACAGGTTGCAGATACTGCAATGCTGTCATCTTCCATAATTTTCTTAGTTTCCTTAGTCATCTTCATCTCTTCGTAAGTGTAATCATTGTCAGTGAATACATCAATTTGTGGAAGAGCGTTGAAGGCAATAGGATAGTGTTTCTTATCACCACCTGACGGCAAGATTTCCGCATGCAAATCACGTGGGGTTACACCATCATTCAAGACTTCACGAAGTTCACGTTGTGTTTCAAGAATCGCTCCCATACCAGCACCAGAGACTGCTTGGTAAGTTGAAACGATGATACGATCCAAGCCCCATTTTTGGCGAACTGGCTCAAGAGCCACCATCATTTGGATTGTTGAACAGTTAGGGCAGGCAATAATTCCGTTGTGGGCATCAAGTGCGTGAGCATTGACCTCTGGAACAACCAAAGGAACATCTGGATTTTGACGGAAGTAAGATGTGTTATCTACTACTACCGCTCCAGCTTTAACTGCGTATGGTGCATACTTAGCTGATGTAGAACCACCTGCTGAAAAGAGAGCAATATCAACTCCTTCAAAAGCAGTTTCAGTCGTTTCTTCAATTGTAATATCTTGATCTTTAAATTTCAAAGTCTTGCCTGCTGAACGTGCAGAAGCAAGTAAACGGATTTTATCGATTGGAAGTGTTGATTCTTCCAACATTTTTATCATCTGAGCACCGACAGCACCTGTCGCGCCGACTACAGCAACTGTATATCCCATAAGTAACCTCTTTCGGAATTTTCTAAAAATTTCTATAATAGATGTATTATACTACTTTTTCCATGAATTGCAAAGCTTTTTCATCATTTTTTGGAAAATAAAAATCCCCAGTCGCTAGACCAGGGACTAAGAGGCATCTTCATGTGATGAGCAGGTTCACACAACTCATCAAGGTCCGCTCCTGCGTTATGACCTCCTTATACTCAATAGTAGTCCGAAGACTACCTATCGACTCATCGCGTCTATTATATTACTAGAAATAAGTGGTTTTGTCAATAAAAAATTTTTGCAGGCTGACTTTTATTATACAAAAGTCAGAATTTTTTCTCGCGAGCATAAGAAAAAAACTCTTGTGTTCAAGAGTTTCCCTGTAAATATCATGCTAATTGCCGGGATTGAACCGGCGACCTCATCCTTACCATGGATGCGCTCTGCCAACTGAGCTAAATCAGCTTACTTAAAAAGTATACTATAGTTAGAAAAACTTGTCAAGTTTCCTTAGAAATTTTCCATAAGAAAAAGCCAGGTAAAGGTCACCCAGCCTGTCTTCTTCTATTTTCTTAAATCGATTCGACGACCAATTTTACCAATAATAATCGCTCCAATAATCAATGAGGCAAATTCACCAACTCCTGTTGTAAACCAAGTAAGGAAAAATGGTAATTGAGCTACAATATTCAACTCGGCAGCGATGGTAAACATAGAAATTGAAAAGAGGATTGAGAAGAAGAAATGATCTTTTCGAATTAGTCCGTTAAAGAGGTAATCTTTGCTGTATTTTGCAAAAAGCCAAACACCTAGACTAAGAAATACTAGGGTTGATCCTCCACCAACAAAGACATCTAGCAGTCCGAAGCTAAAGAAATTAGCAATCATACAACCGATGGTAACTCCGATGATGTACTTAGGATTGTAAAAAGCCATAAAGTTCATCATTTCTGAAATACGGAACTGATAAGCACCATAGCTAATGGCATTTAGAGGTGGTGTGACAGTCAAAACGACATAGATAGCAGCAACGATTGCAATATCTGCTACATCACGAATAGTTAATTTTTTCATCTTTTCTCCTTTGGCGGGTTGTCCGCGTGTAATATGCTTGGTGAAAGAAGCTAAGCACCAAGGGTTGCTTGAATCAACCTTACTAGTATAGCACAATAGCCTGCATTATGCTATACTAAAAGCATGAAAAAACGTATTCAATGTCTCTTAGATAATGAACTCTTTGCTTATCTCTTTTTTGGTATAGCGACTACTCTTATAGCTATCCTATCCCGATTAGTCATTTATCAACTAAGTCATCAAGAACTCCTTGCGACTGCCTTGGCAAATATTATCGGTATCCTCTTTGCATTTATTACAAATGATAGACTTGTATTTAAGCAAGCTAGGAAGAATTGGTCAAGACGTTTAGTAAAATTTACTCTAGCACGTCTCTTCACTTTTGGTCTTGACCTTGTCTTGACTTTTATTTTTGTTACACGTTTTCCAGAAATCATTGGACGGTTCGTTAACAATAATCTGGACTTAGTTAATGAGATTGAGACTTTATCGGCTCAAATTGCTATTATTATGTTAAATTATTTTTTAAGTAAATTGTATATTTTTAAGAAAACAAGGTAAATTCTAAGCATTAATCTTGCAATTTATTTGTAATTGAGTTATAATAAATTTGAAATTATGGAAAGGAAATTATGAAAATGTTAAAAGATCTTAAAGCATTTTTGCTTCGTGGTAACGTTGTTGACCTTGCTGTCGGTGTAATCATTGCTACTGCTTTTGGTGCAATCGTTACTTCACTTGTTAACGATATCATCACTCCACTTATTTTGAATCCAGCCTTGGAAGCTGCGAAAGTACAAAACATCGCTGAGCTTGCTTGGAATGGTGTTACATATGGTAAATTCTTGAGTGCTGTTATCAACTTCCTAGTTATCGGTACTGTTCTCTTCTTCGTTATTAAAGGTATTGAAAAAGCTCAAAGCCTTACTAAGAAAGAAGCTGCTGAGGAAGCTCCAGCTGGTCCAACTGAGTTGGAAGTACTTCAGGAAATCAAAGCTCTTCTTGAGAAAAAATAATCATTTAAAAGGATCTAGCACAAAGCTAAATCCTTTTTTCTTTACTCTTTCGGTAACTTGCCTGCTTTCTCAAGCATTTTCTTGATTAGATAAGGCATCTTAACATTCTCTCGACCTTTTTTCTCAATCAATTTTTTCACAAATTCTGGCATTTGTAAATCTTGAGATTCAGCCAAGATATTTTTAGTCTCATCTGAAGGAACTAACTCATCAAAGGTTTCTTCTTCTGGGAGAAATTCCTTAAACTCTTGATGTTCATTAGCTCTGACTGTATTGACCAAGGCATCAATCAAACGAGAATCTGTATTGGGCATTGGTGGACGATGATAGTTCACCCCCAATTCCTGACACAAGTCATAACATTCCACATCGTTGTCAAACAAGACTTCAATGTGCTCACTAATAAAACTAATAGGTACAAAAATATAATGATCTGGATGTTCTTTCTGCTCTCTAAGATACTCCAAGACATCTGGCTTAATCCATGGAATCCCGATATCACTTTCACTTTGCCAAGTGTTAGTATATTGCTCAGAACTCAAACCTAGTTTTTCAGCGACTAACTTGCTATTTTCAAAAATTTGATCGATATAAGGATCACCAAAATCCAAGGCAAAAATGGGGACACTGTGAGCTGAAAAGATGACTTTAAAGCTATCCTGCTTTACTTCTTCTTTTAAAATCTTAGCAATTTCATCTGCCCAATAGTTTAAGAGCGCTTCTTCTTGATACCAGTCCTTAATAACTAAAAATTGAATTTGTTTGCTTTCTAAAAATTTTTCATAGCCCATGACAGAGTAGAAAGAATAATGGGGCTCTAAAATTAAGCAAATGCACTGCTCGATTCCGTCTGCTTCCATCTGACCAATCACATCTGGGATAAAGGGTCTAGAAAACTTATTAGCAAAATAAACACTATACTCATTCCCCAGCCTAGCTTCTACCAAAGCAACCTCTTCTCGAGTAATTTTTTGCAGAGGCGTGCCCCCAATTCGTACATAATTATCGTAGAGAGTTTGAATTTCGTGGTCTTGAGGTCTCACTCCACGACGAATATTTGTGAAAAAATCAGCCACACCTTCAAAGGTAATCTCTTCTGGCGAACCGAAAGTCATCATTAAAATTGCTTTTTTCATAATCGCTTCCTTGTGATATTTTTATCAAGTTTATTTTATCATTAATTCGTTGATAAGTAAACGCCAACATAGCGAATTTCCCTAACTTCAGTCCTTTGTTTTTCTCTCTTTTCTATGATACAATGGAAAAAATGAATTCAAAAGGAGTTTTTTATGACTTATCCCAATCTCTTGGACCGATTCCTAACCTACGTTAAGGTCAACACACGCTCTGATGAACACTCTACTACTACTCCAAGTACGCAAAGTCAGATAGATTTTGCTACAAATGTTCTTATTCCTGAAATGAGACGTGTTGGATTACAAAATGTTTATTATCTACCAAATGGTTTTGCAATTGGGACCTTACCAGCCAATGATCCATCTTTAACACGTAAAATTGGCTTCATCTCCCACATGGATACTGCTGACTTTAATGCCGAAGGAGTCAATCCACAGGTAATTGAAAACTACGATGGCAGTGTGATTGAACTAGGAAATTCTGGTTTCAAACTCGATCCAGCTGACTTTAAGAGTCTTGAGAAATATCCTGGACAAACGCTCATCACAACCGATGGAACAACCTTGCTAGGTGCTGATGACAAGTCAGGAATTGCTGAGATTATGACTGCCATTGAATATCTGACTATCCATCCTGAAATCAAACACTGTGAGATTCGTGTTGGCTTTGGTCCAGATGAAGAAATCGGTGTTGGTGCTAATAAATTTGATGCTGAAGATTTTGATGTTGACTTTGCCTACACAGTGGATGGTGGGCCGCTAGGTGAGCTTCAGTACGAGACCTTTTCAGCAGCTGGTGCTGAATTGCATTTCCAAGGACGCAATGTCCACCCTGGTACTGCCAAAGGGCAAATGGTCAACGCCCTTCAGCTAGCAATTGATTTTCATAATCAACTTCCAGAGAATGACCGACCTGAGTTAACGGATGGTTACCAAGGTTTTTACCATCTAATGGATGTGACAGGTAGTGTCGAAGAGGCGCGTGCAAGCTACATCATTCGTGATTTTGAAAAAGATGCCTTTGAAGCTCGTAAAGCAGCTATGCAGTCTATCACTGATAAGATGAATCAAGAACTTGGTAGCGACCGTGTCACTCTAAACTTGACAGACCAGTACTACAATATGAAAGAAGTCATTGAAAAAGATATGACTCCAATTACCATTGCTAAAGCCGTTATGGAAGATTTAGGGATCACTCCTATAATCGAACCAATCCGTGGAGGGACAGACGGCTCTAAAATTTCCTTTATGGGAATCCCTACTCCCAATATCTTTGCGGGTGGTGAAAATATGCACGGACGTTTTGAATACGTCAGCCTTCAGACTATGGAACGTGCAGTTGATACCATCATTGGTATCGTAGCTTATAGAGACTAAAAAAGACGAGGTAGCTCAGCTACTTCGCCTTTCTTTTTATTCTGCTGGTTTTTCTTGATTTCCAGTACTTGTTGTAGATTCTGTTGTTTCCTTTTCTGAAGTTGATTCATCTGGTTTAGAATCTGTTGCCTTGCTCGGTTTGTTTTCGTCGATGGCAGTTTCACTGTTAGATTCTGTAGTTGCGTTAGGTTGGTTTTCAGCACTTGTCTTATCACCATTTGATTCAGCATTTGTTGATGGAGTTGTTTCTTCACTTGCACTTGATTTTGACTTGATTTCTTGATTCAAGACCAGAATAGCTTTTGTCAATTCAAGTAAAGCGGCTTTATCCTTACTCTTAGCAGAAAGTTGATCTAGTAATGCATCCACCTTATCAAAGTCGGCATCAGAACCCTTATTGTTTTCTAAGTATGCGTGAAGCGACATAAGAATATCGTAGAGTTTTTGATAAAGTACAAGTGTCTGAGGATCTTGCTCTGCATTTTCCTTCTCTTGTTGAAGGGCGCTAGCGATACGAGTCAAGACATCTTTTACCTGGCTGTTTACTTCATCCAAGTCTGCATCAGCCTTATTTGTAGCAGCTTTGAGATTTTCTACTTCTTCTGCCAAGGATTGTCTGATTCCTTCTTCTTGGATTTGTTCCAAGAGTTGATTTGCCTTGCTCAAAAGACTTTCTACTTCTTCCTTGCTAACATGATTGACATGTTCTTCAGGCATAAAGTCTCCGTACAATTCTTTCAAGAAGCCATAAATAGCTGTTTTGGCACTTTGATTATCAACTTTTTCAGTATCTAGAACTGTCTGAGTCGATTTAGCAGTAGTTGACTGAGCTTTCAATGCTTCTTCCACTTCTTGTTTTGCCTGATAGATGCTTGGGAATAATCTGTTCAATTCTGCTGCCTTAAGGAAGGATTGAGATTGATACAAGGTCCAAGTCAACTGAGCCACTTTGTTTCGAAGTTCATCACTCAAACGACCGTCATTTACGTGTTCGTAGAAATACTTGATGTATTCTACTGTTGTAACACCTGTTCGATCATTAAAGTCTTGAAGAGCTTGAAGTTGTGATTCAACCGCTGCTAAACCAGTCTCATCTTTAGCCAATTTAGCTTCTTGGAGTCGAACGAGAAGGTCTTTCTTAGGAAGTCCATAAGCGTCTGTATCCAGAGTATTGATTTTATCAATCAAGGCTTGATATTTTTTATCTAAAGCACTTGTTTCAGTAGGCTTGACACTCTCATCAATATGGATATATTGCTTATCAAAGAGATCAAGGGTTGCAAGATAACCTGCTGTAGAGTTAGTTGCCAATTTCTTCATGTTTTCAGTAAACTGACCTAAGGCTAACTCAATCTGTCTTTGTTCGATAGGCTTGTCTTTATAGATGCTTCTGCTATCAGCTAGAAGTTGATCCACTTTTTCCAAGACTGCCTTCTCATCAAAAGCTCCAGGTTGATAATTGGATTGTAGGGCTGGAATCTTGTTTTTCAAAGCCACTTCATATCCCTTCGTTTGAACCTTGATGTAGTGATTGTGGTCGCCATGAGGAATCACAAAACTACCATTTTCTACCTGTAAACTATAAGGAGACACACCATCTCGCAAAGCAGTGGTATAGAGTTCATTTAAGAAATCAAGTTCTGGATTGCCAGTTTGAAGAGGAATCCGAACGTGTTCTTTACGAACAGCATATGGATGGATATGAGTTGGATCGTAGGCTTGGTCTGGATTTCCAAAGACAAAGAAGCCGTTTGAAATTCTAATAGCTTCAAGTGGAACTCCGTAGGTCTTAGAAATATAAGCAATTTTTTCTTCATCGCTAGCATCTCTTGAGAAAGACTCTACCGTTTTAGCAAGAGGTTTTACAGGTTCTGCATCATGATGTGTTTTCAGATGGTCTTGCGCTGCCTTAATTTGCTCTGCTGTCAAGTCCTTCTTGAAGAAGTAATGATTGTGGTCACCATGACTCATGACAAAGCCTTGATCATCTTCACTTATGACACGATCGGCATCAAAACCGTGATCATGGTCTTCATCATGATGGTGTCCATGATTATCTTCATCGTGATCGTCATCATGAGCTGGATTTGGTGTTGCTGGCGTTTTACTTTTCAGATGATCCTGTGCAGCCTTAATTTGCTCCGCTGTCAAGTCCTTCTTGAAGAAATAATGATTATGGTCACCGTGTGACATGACAAAACCTTGCTCATCCTCACTGATGACACGATTGGCATCAAAACCATGATTATGGTCTTCATCATGTTTGTGGCCATGATTATCGTTATCGTGTTCATCATCATGGGCTGGACTTGGTGTTGCTGGACTTGCACCTTTCAAGTGTTCTTGCGCTGCCTTGATTTGATCAGCAGTCAAATCCTTCTTGAAGAAGTAATGATTGTGGTCGCCGTGTGACATGACAAAACCTTGCTCATCCTCACTGATGACACGATCGGCATCAAAACCGTGAGCATGGTCTTCACCATGTTTGTGGCCATGATTATCGTTATCGTGTTCATCATCATGGGCTGGGCTTGGTGTTACTGATGTTTTACCTCTCAAATGATCCTGCGCGGCCTTGATTTGTTCTGGTGTTAGATTCTTCTTAAAGAAGTAATGATTGTGATCACCGTGTGACATGACAAAGCCTTGATCATCCTCACTGATGACACGATTGGCATCAAAACCATGATCATGGTCTTCATCATGATGGTTCCCATGATTATCTTTATCGTGTTCATCATCATGTGCTGGACTTGGTGTTACTGGCGTCTTACCTCTTAAATGATCTTGAGCCGACTTAATTTGCTCTGCTGTCAAATCTTTCTTAAAGAAGTAATGATTGTGGTCACCGTGTGACATGACAAAGCCTTGTTCATCCTCACTGATGACACGATTAGCATCAAAACCGTGATCATGGTCTTCATCATGATGAGCGTCATGTCCATGTTCTTCATGCTTATGTGCCTGACTTCCATGATCACCGTCTTTCTCATGATGATGGTTTTGCTGAGTAGGTTTTTCTGCTGGTTTGCTTGGATTCTCCAATGGTGTTGGTTTCTCACTGTCACTAGTTAGAGGAATCATTCTCGCAATCTTTTCTTCTAATGCAGAAAGCTTTGTATAGGGAATGAAATGATAGTGATTTCCATGAGGAATCGCTACACCACTTGGTGTTCTGCTTGAAATCTTAGCAGGGTCAAAAGTCAAACCATCCGATTCAGTATATCGTTGAGTACTTGGAAGAGCATAAAGCTGCTGTAATAGACTTTGAAGACTCTCGGATTTATTACTTGGTATTTCAGCCTGTTGAATAGGCTTGGGAGTTTGACCAGTCCCATTTGTACTTGGACGATAGTCAGTCACACTAGGCTGATTTCTAGTTCCAGAGAGGTAAGCTTGTGCTGCAGCCAATTCACTAGCAGACAAGGAACTCTTTGGAATGTAGTGGTAATGTCCTCCGTGAGGGACGATATAAGCATCACCAGTATCCTCTATAATATCAGATGCATTAAAGATGTAGCCATCATCAGTAGTATAGCGACCTTGAGATTGAGCAAGCGCCACTGCACTATTAGATGTTGGTGCATCGTGAGTATGACCTTGTTTTTGGCGTTCAATTTCGTCCTTCGAACGAACGTTATCCGCATGTGCCACATCCTTAAGGTAAACATAATACTTACCATCCACCTTGATAATGTAACCATCTTTGATTTCGTTAACAACATCAGCGTCTTTAAGTTGATAATTGGCATCTTTCATCAAAAGTTCTTCACTGAAAATCGCATCAAAAGGAACTTTCCCATTATAATAATGGAAATGATCACCGTGTGAAGTCACATAACCTTGATCAGTGATTTTCACAACAATCTGTTCAGCCTGGATATCTTCTTTTTTGCTGACTTGATCTGGTGTTTGTGTCTCTGTTTTTTGAGTGTCTTGTTTCCCATCGACATAAGATACACGATTCGTATCTTTATTCTCTCCTGTCTGATGTTGATTCAATGCATAAATACAAAGACTTAAAGAAAGGACGACAGCTGCACCAGCAGCAAGTTTCTTCTTATTTATTTTCATAATCTCCTCATTTCAATTCTTCTGCTAAAATACTCATATTGTCTTCTAGGTTTTCTAGGTAAGTCTTGTCATTTTGTGGGTCTGCCTCTAAAGGATTCAGAGTTTTAAGACCTACACCTGTTGATTTGACAAGAGTTTCAGCTACTTTTGAAGAAGTGTTACTTTCTGTAAAAATCGTTTTAACCTTATAGGTTTTTACAAATTCCTGAATTTCTGTTAGTTGTCTTGGACTTGGTTCTTGTTCTGGAGAGATACCTGCAATACCAAGTTGATTGAGTCCAAATCGCTTAGCTAGATAAGAAAAGGCTGTATGTTGGGTTACAAATGTTTTCTGACTCGCTTTTTCAAATTTAGGTTGGAATTTCTTAGTCAATTCTTGAGCTTTTTTGATAAAGGCTTGCGCATTTTTTTGATAAGTTTCTTTGTGTTCACTATCAACCTCTGAAAGTTTATCAGCTATAATTTGGGCTTCTTCGCCAGCTTTTTCAGGATCTAGCCAAGTGTGAGGGTCATAAAGCGTTTTTTCATCAACTCCATCACCTGCTTCCACATCTTCTAGACCAGGGACACGATCCAATGTCATTCCTTCTGAAGCCTCTAAAACCTTAACTTTAGATTTTTTTAGATTGGGATCTAAACTTCCTGCCCAAGATTCGAGCGTATGAGAATGGTAAACAAAGACATCTGCATCATAGATAGCTGCGATATCATTTGCTGAAGGTTCGAAGGAGTGAATTCCGCTACTTGACTGAATCATTCGAACATCATTCAAGTCACCAGATACTTCCTTGACCATGGCATAGATAGGATAAAAACTGGTCACAATTTTCATCCCTTTACCTGACTGGCTTTCCTTTTGGCCACAAGCAACTAATACCAGAACCAATACACTGGTCATCAATACTAAAATCGTCCTCTTTTTCACTATAACTCCTTAACTAGTGTTTAACCATTTAATTAACTAGTAAATAGTTTATCTTTATTTAGAAAATATGTCAAGAATTTTTACACAATTTCATAAAAAAGAGAACAGAATCCATATTCTGCTCCCTTTTTATCTTATATAATTGTTGTATAGTTACTTACTCTCCTTTAACAAGACTAATAGCTTTTCAGCTTCTGCCATAATAGTATTGTTGTCCTGAGAACCAAATAACAGGTTATTTTTTAATCCTGTGAGAGTTTCGTTGGCATTGGACTTAAGAATTGGATTCTGAATTTTTTTAAGTAACTCTTCCGCCTCTCTCAGTTTTTCTTCAACCTTTTCAGTTTCAACCTGATGTTCCTCTGGTTCTGATGGTGATTCTTCTTCTGATTCCTCTGGTTCTTTTGGTTTTGGAGATTGTGCTTTCTCATTTTTCGGGTTTTCTTCGCGAGGTTTTTCCTCCTCAATTTTTTCTGTCTGAGTTTTCTCCTCTGTTGGTTTCTCTGTTTGATTGTTAGTAGCTTGACTATTGTGGTTTCTTTGAACATGGTCGCTCGCATTGCCCCAACCACTATCTGAATGCGGACGTTCGTTTGGATGTTCGACATAATACTTCACAGTTTCAAATAGCTCTTCTAAAGTATACCCCTTAGGTGCCTCATAAAGTCCTTCGTCAAACCACTCAAATTTGATGTTATGGTAATGGTCATAATGAGGTATAATCAAACTTCCATTTTTAACTTCCACAGTATGTTGGAGATTGTAAGGCATACGGTCAAGTGGTACCTTCTTAGCTGCTTTTACTCTATTGTAAATCGCTTCTGCTCCCTTAGCCTCAGTATTTCCTGAACTTTGATGATTTGTTGAAGGAGGCGTCAAACCTTTCTCTTTAGCATAAGCTTGACCTGATGCTCTTTCAACTTCAGACAAACTTTCTTTCTTAATCCAATGACTGTGGCTCATATGCGGAGTTACATAGGCATCCCCCTCATCACTGGTAATATCACGTGGATCAAAGATATAGCCATCTTCTGTTGTATACTTGCCTGCCAACTTGGCTACTTGAATCTCATCATCTGTGTAAGCTATTTGTGCATTTGGTTTTCCTAAACGTTCTGGATGACGAATCGGCGCTAGAAAAGCAAGGATATCATCAACTAACTTGACCTTATCACTTGACTCATCGTTGAGACGTTCCAATAGTCTATCCAAAGCGTCAAAATCAGCTTGGCGCCCTTTATTGGAAATCAGATCTTGATGAACTGTTGCTAGTAAATCATAAACTTTGTTGTAAAATTTTTGATCAGCAGATGCAAGATTGGTTTTCTTAGCTCCTAACTCATGAGACAAACTTTCTTGTTTGGCAAGTTTATCATCAATGGCTGCAACAGTTTCTGCTGAAAGTTCCTTGGCAGAAATATAACGCGAAATTCCATTCTCTTCAAAGACATAACCATCAACCACCTTTCGAATCACCTGTTTTACCAATTTTCCATCAATTGGATTGCTTGGAGTTGGTTGAGGATTTGGTACAGGTTGTGGACTTGGTATCGGGGTAGGCTCTGGAGCAGGAATTGGATTTGGAAGGATTGGAGTCGGAATTGGTTTTAATTCTTTACCACCCGCAGTAGTATGATTTCCTTGATAATTTTCAGAAATCATTCTCGCAATCTTCTGCTCTAAATCAGACATTTGAGAATAAGGAATAAAGTGATAATGGTCTCCGTGTGGCACTGCAACACCATTCGCAGTTTTTCTTGTAATCTGTGCTGGATCAAAGACAAGTCCGTCTGATTCCACGTGTCGTTGGCTAAGCGGCAAGGCATAAAGCTGTTTCAAGAGACTGGACACGTCTTCACTCGGACTAGCTTGATAACTATTATCCACTTGTGAGCTAACAGTTGGAGTCCATCTTCTGGTATTTGCCTCAACATTGCTTCGATTCGTTTGTCCATATGAACTACTATTCGATGCCTCTGATGCGCTACTGCTAGAAGAATTTGTTGAAGGACGATAGCCAACTGAGCTTGGTTGATTACCTTTTCCAGATAAGAAGGCTTGAGCAGCAGCTAATTCACTGGCAGACAAATCACTCTTAGGAATATAGTGGAAATGATTGCCATGAGGAACGATATAGGCATCACCCGTGTCCTCAATGATATCAGAGGCATTAAAGATATAACCATCATCCGTTGTATAACGGCCTTGAGCTCTAGCAGCGACTACCGCATTATCGCTAGAACCTCCTCCGTGATTACTACCGTGTTCCTGCTTCTGACGAGTGATTTCTTCTTTTGAGCGAACATTATCAGCATGCGCTGCATCCTTAAGATAGACATAATACTTCCCGTCTACCTTAATGACATAACCACCCTTAATTTCATTGACAATATCTGAATCCTTCAACTGATAATTCGGATCTTTCATCAGCAGTTCTTCGCTGATGATGGCGTCATAAGGAACCTTGCCATTATAATAATGATAATGGTCTCCATGAGAAGTCACATAACCTTGATCCGTAATCTTGATAACGATTTGCTCGGCATTAATACCTTCTTTTTTACTGACTTCATCAGGTGTCAAAGTCTCTGCCTTTTGGCTTGGTTGGTTGCCATCAATGTATGAAACACGGTTATTTTCTTTTACAGTTTGAGCTTGATGCAAACCTAGTTCATAAGCACAGACACTTAAAACAAGTGCAGCTGCTGACCCAGCTAGATATTTTTTATTAATTTTCATTCTTTCCTCTTTTCTTAACTCTATTTGATTCACTATAAAACAATAAACCAGTTAATTAACTAGTTAATAGTTTACTCTTTTTAGTACTGCTTGTCAAGAATTTTTCGTATATACATAATAAAAATGAAAGCCCCTTTATCGAGACTCCCATTTTTCATTAGTTTGTTTTTTCCTTATTTACAGGTGAAGGATTACTACCTTTTAACAACGCAAGTAATTTTTCTGCTTCTGCCATGATACCATTATTATCCATGGTTTGCAGGCTCAAATTATTTCGTAAACCAGCTAGGGTTTCTGTCGCATTGCCTTTCAGACTAGCATCTGTTACTTTAGCAAGTAAAGCTTCTGCTTCTTTGAGCTTGGCTTCTACTTTTTCAGTCTCTACTTGAGGGACTTCTGGCTCAGCAGGTGTTTCCTCTACTGGTTCTTCATCCGCTTTGAAGTTCTTTTTGGGATCTTTACTGTGGTCTTTCTTACCTAAGACATGCTCGCTGGCATTTCCCCATCCGTCATTAGAATGTGGACGTTCATCAGGATGTTCAACATAGTACTTAATCGTCGCAAATAAGTCTTCCAAGGTATAGCCATTTGGAGCTTTGTATGAGTGATCATCAAACCAAGCAAATTTAATGTTATGGTAATGATCCTTGTGAGGAATAATTAAATTACCATTTTTAATCTCAACTGTATGCTCAACCATGTATGGAAGTCGAACGAGTGGAATTCGTTTCTCACCTTTCACACGATTGTAAATGGCCGCTGCACTATCTCCAGTTGGATTTGCTTGAGCATCTGCGTCTGCTGACGGAGGTAGAATTCCTTTTTCTTTAGTATAAGATTGAGCTGCAGCTTTTTCCTTATCAGAAAGGCTGTCTTTTCCAATCCAGTGACTATGTCCCATATGAGGCGTTACATAAGCATCTCCTTCATCACTGATAATATCATGTTCGTCAAAAATGTAACCATCTGACGTTGTATACTTATCAGCTAATTGAGCAATGCGGACTTCATTTTCGGTATACTCAATCTGAGAATTTGGTTTGCCAAGTCGCTCTGGATGAGTAATTGGTGTTAGGAATGCCAATAAATCATCTACCAATTTTCCTTTATTAGAAGATTCATCATTCAAGCGTTCTGCTAATTTGTCTAAGGCTTGGAAATCAGAAACGCGACCTTTATTTTCAGACAAGGCTTTATGAGCCTCAGCCAACAGATTATATGCTTTATCATAAAATTCTTGGTCACGAGGAGCAACTTTTTCTTTTTTAGCAGTTAAAGCGTGTGATACACTCTCTTGTTTTGATAACTTGCTTTCAAGATTTTTAACAGTTTCAGATTGTAAATCTTTCGCAAAGACATAGCGTGAGATTCCTTTTTCTTCGAAAACATATCCTTCTCCAACTTTTCGTACCAGCTGACTAACCAAAGAAGAATTTGAGTCTATTTTAGGATTTGGAGTAGGAGCCGGCTTTACAATAGGTTTCAAAGGTTTTAAGGTAAGAGCTGGCAAAACAGGAGATGGAATTAAATTTGGAAGACTTGGAGTCGGAATTGGTTTTAATTCTTTACCACCTGCAGTAGTATGATTTCCTTGATAATTTTCAGAAATCATTCTCGCAATCTTCTGTTCTAAATCAGACATTTGAGAATAAGGGATAAAGTGATAATGGTCTCCATGTGGCACTGCAACACCATTCGCAGTTTTTCTTGTAATCTGCGCTGGATCAAAGACAAGTCCATCTGATTCCACGTGTCGTTGACTGAGTGGCAAGGCATAAAGTTGTTTCAAGAGACTGGATACGTCTTCACTCGGACTAGCTTGATAGCTATTATCCACTTGTTGTCTAACACTTGGAGTCCATCTTCTGGTATTTGCTTCAACATTGCTTTGATTCGTTTGTCCATATGAACTACTATTTGATGCCTCTGATGAGCTGCTAGAAGAATTTGTTGAAGGACGATACCCAACTGAGCTTGGTTGATTACCTTTCCCAGCTAGGAAGGCTCGAGCTGCAGCCAGTTCACTGGCAGACAAGTCACTCTTAGGAATATAGTGGAAATGATTGCCATGAGGAACGATATAGGCATCACCCGTGTCCTCAATGATATCAGACGCATTAAAGATATAACCATCATCCGTTGTATAGCGGCCTTGAGCTCTAGCAGCGACTACCGCTTTATCGCTAGAACCACCTCCGTGATTACTACTGTGTTCTTGCTTCTGACGAGTAATTTCTTCTTTTGTTCGAATATTGTCCGCATGAGCTGCATCTTTCAGGTAAACATAGTATTTCCCGTCTACCTTAATCACATAACCACCCTTGATTTCATTGACAATATCTGAATCCTTCAACTGATAATTCGGATCTTTCATGAGGAGTTCTTCACTAATGATAGCATCATAAGGAACCTTACCATTGTAATAATGATAATGGTCCCCATGAGAAGTCACATAACCTTGATCCGTAATCTTGATGACAATTTGCTCGGCATTAATACCTTCTTTTTTACTAACTTCATCAGGTGTCAAAGTCTCTGCCTTTTGGCTTGGTTGGTTGCCATCGATGTAAGAAACACGATTATTTTCTTTTACAGTTTGGGCTTGATGCAAACCTAGTTCATAAGCGCAGACACTTAAAACAAGTGCAGCTGCTGACCCAGCTAGATATTTTTTATTGATTTTCATTCTTTCCTCACTTTAATTCTTCTGCTAGAACACTCATATTTTCTTCAAGATTTTCTAAATAAGTCTTGTCATTTTGCGGGTCTGCCTCTAAAGGATTTAGAGTTTTAAGACCTACACCTGTTGATTTGACAAGAGTTTCAGCTACTTTTGAAGAAGCATTACTTTCTGTAAAAATCGTTTTAACCTTATAGGTTTTAACAAATTCCTGAATTTCAGTTAGTTGTCGCGGACTTGGTTCTTGTTCAGGAGAGATACCTGCAATACCAAGTTGATTAAGCCCAAATCGCTTCGCTAGATAAGAAAAGGCTGTATGTTGGGTTACAAATGTTTTCTGAGTCGCTTTTTCAAATTTAGGCTGGAATTTCTTAGTCAATTCTTGAGCTTTTTTGATAAAGGCTTGCGCATTTTTCTGATAAGTTTCTTTGTGCTCACTATCCACCTCTGAAAGTTTATCAGCTATAATTTGGGCTTCTTCGCCAGCTTTTTCAGGATCTAGCCAAGTATGAGGATCATAGAGCGTTTTTTCATCAACTCCATCACCTGCTTCCACATCTTCTAGACCAGGGACACGATCCAATGTCATTCCTTCTGAAGCCTCTAAAACCTTAACTTTGGATTTTTTTAGATTGGGATCCAGACTTCCTGCCCAAGATTCGAGCGTATGCGAATGGTAAACAAAGACATCTGCATCATAGATGGCTGCGATATCATTTGCTGAAGGTTCAAAGGAGTGAATTCCACTACTTGACTGAATCATTCGTACATCATTCAAGTCACCAGATACTTCCTTGACCATGGCATAGATAGGGTAAAAACTGGTCACAATTTTCATCCCTTTACCTGACTGGCTTTCCTTCTGCCCACAAGCACCTAAACACAAAAGAAAGACACTTAACAATACTAAAAATAAACTTTTTTTCTTCATAGATAACTCCTTAACTATTTAATTAACTAGTTAATATTCTACTCCTATTTTTTTTATTGTCAAGCATTTTATGAACTAGTTAATAAATTTCTGATTTTAAACTATCAAAAAAACCTTGCAACTAAGTTACAAGGTTGATTACATTAATCGAAGTTAACGTATTCTTTTTGAAGTTCAAGAACTTCTTCCATTGTTGAACACTCTGTAAGGGCACGGTTAGCGTACTCTTCCATCTTAGCAGTGTCCAATTTCTTCATCAAGCTACGTGTACGAAGCACAGATGTTGCTGACATAGAGAACTCATCCAAGCCCATTCCGACAAGAAGTGGAACAGCTTTTTGGTCACCAGCCATCTCACCACACATACCAGCCCATTTACCTTCAGCATGAGCTGCCTTGATAACATTGTTGATCAAGCGAAGGATTGATGGGTTATATGGTTGATAAAGGTATGAAACTTGCTCGTTCATACGGTCTGCTGCCATTGAGTATTGAATCAAGTCGTTTGTTCCAATTGACATGAAGTCTACTTCTTTTGCAAATTGGTCTGCAAGCATCGCTGCTGCAGGGATTTCAATCATGATACCAACTTGGATGTCATCCGCAACTGCTACACCTTCAGCAAGAAGGTTTGCTTTTTCTTCTTCATAAACTGCTTTAGCTGCACGGAATTCTTTCAAAAGGGCAACCATTGGGAACATGATACGCAATTGACCATGAACAGAAGCACGAAGAAGGGCACGGATTTGTGTACGGAACATTGCATCTCCAGTTTCAGAAATAGAGATACGAAGGGCACGGAATCCAAGGAATGGGTTCATTTCATGTGGCATATCGAAGTAAGGAAGTTCCTTATCTCCACCAATATCCATTGTACGAACAACTACTGGTTTACCATTCATTCCCTCAAGAACAGCCTTGTATGCTTCATACTGTTCATCTTCAGTCGGGAAGTCTTGAGAATCCATGTACAAGAACTCTGTACGGTAAAGTCCAACAGCTTCAGCACCATTATTGTTAACACCTTCAACGTCTTTTGGAGTACCGATGTTAGCAGCCAACTCGAAGTGTTTACCGTCAGCAGTCACTGTTTGAGCATCTTTCAAAAGTGCCCATTCAGCTTTTTGTTTAGCATAAGCTTCACCAGCTGCTTTAAATTCTGCCGCTTGTTCATCTGTTGGGTTGATAATCACTTCACCAGTAATTCCGTTAACGGCAAGGATATCACCGTCTTTCACTACTTCAGTGATGTTATTCGTTCCCAATACAGCTGCAATTTCAAGTGTACGTGCCATGATAGCTGAGTGGCTTGTACGTCCACCGATGTTTGTTACAAAAGCTTTTACAAAGTTTTTGTCCAATTGAGCTGTATCAGATGGTGTCAAGTCATGCGCAATTACGATTACTTCTTCGTTGATAGAAGCTGGGTTTGGTAATTTCTTACCAAGAAGGTTTGCCAATACACGTTTTGTCACGTCGCGGATATCCGCTGCACGTTCTTGCATGTATGGGTTATCTTCCATGCCTTCAAAGATCGTGATGAACATGTCAGTCACTTCTTTAAGACCTGCTTCTGCATTGACTTTCTTAGCACGGATTGTTTCTTTAATCTGACCAATCAATTCTGGGTCAGCAAGAACCATCAAATGAGCGTCAAAAACTTGAGCCGCTTCTTCACCAAGCGTACCTACAGCTTTCTCACGGATAAGAGAAAGCTCGTTTTGAGAAGCTTCAAGAGCTACATCCAAACGAGCCTCTTCTGCGTTTGTATCTTCGACTGAAACAGTCTCGAATGACAAATCCGGTTGAACGAGTAGATATGCTTTTGCAACTGCAACACCGTCAGATGCTGCGATTCCTTTAAGCATTTCTGTCATTTTCCTTATGCCAATCCTTCTTTTTCCATTGTTTCTGAGATTGCAGCGATAGCGTCATCTGCATCTGCACCTTCAGCTGAGATAGTTACGTCAGCACCTTGGCCAACACCAAGACTCATAACACCCATGATTGATTTAAGGTTAACTGATTTACCTTTGTACTCAAGAGTGATATCTGAAGCAAATTTGCTAGCAGTTTGTACCAACAATGTTGCTGGACGTGCGTGAATACCTGTTTCTGCCACTACGTGGAAATCTTTAGAAGCCATAGTTTGACTCTCCTTTTGTTCTTTCTTTTTTGAGTTATATGTGATAACCCTTACAATTTGGTATTATATCATCTTCTAGGATTTTTTTCAAGCATTTTATGGGATTTATTCGATTTCCTTTCAGATAACTTGCTGAAAATCTTCTATTCTAGATAACAAAACACAGGATATAGTTTTTCAAAAAACAACTTATAGGAGAATTATCACTATTTCATAAGATAGACACTACATATTGTGTTTTGTTTGGTTATGTACAAAAATAGACCACTATATTTAGTTTCAAATCATTGACAAAAATTTATTTTCTGATATACTAGGATAGTATTAAAATTTTTTAAGAGGAGTTACACAATGGTAACCGTTTATTCTAAAAATAACTGTGTCCAATGTAAAATGACTAAACGTTTCTTGGACAGTAATAACGTTGAATATAAAGAAATTAATCTCGATGAACAACCTGAGTACATCGATCAAGTTAAAGAGCTCGGTTTCAGCGCAGCTCCTGTTATCCAAACACCAACTGAAGTCTTTTCAGGTTTCCAACCAGGAAAACTGAAACAATTAGCATAATCTTAGTACATCATCCAGAAGAGACTGCTTCTAGGGCTAACTTAGAAGCCTTTCTTTTGTAATTAGATAAGGGAAATTTTATGGGATTAAAACATCTTGAGGACGTGACCTACTTCCGTCTCAATAACGAAATCAACCGTCCTGTTAATGGACAAATCATGCTTCATAAAGATAAAGAAGCCTTGGATGCCTTCTTTAAAGAAAATGTAGTTCCAAACACTATGGTTTTTGATTCAATCACTGATAAAATCAACTACCTCATTGAACACAACTACATCGAAACAGCCTTCATCAAGAAATACCGTCCAGAATTTTTGGAAGAATTGTCTCAATTTATCAAAGACCAAAACTTCCAATTCAAGTCTTTCATGGCTGCCTATAAATTTTATAATCAATATGCTTTGAAAACCAACGACGGTGAATATTATCTTGAAAGTATGGAAGACCGCGTCTTCTTTAACGCCCTTTATTTTGCAGACGGTGATGAGGCGATTGCAATCGATATTGCCAATGAAATCATCCACCAACGCTACCAACCGGCTACTCCTTCCTTCTTGAATGCTGGACGTGCTCGTCGTGGGGAGTTGGTATCTTGTTTCTTGATTCAGGTCACAGATGATATGAACTCTATCGGACGTTCTATCAACTCTGCTCTTCAACTTTCACGTATCGGTGGTGGTGTGGGAATTACCCTCAGCAATCTTCGTGAAGCTGGTGCACCTATCAAAGGCTATGAAGGGGCAGCTTCTGGAGTCGTACCTGTTATGAAACTTTTCGAAGATAGCTTCTCTTACTCAAACCAATTGGGTCAACGTCAAGGTGCCGGTGTTGTCTACCTCAACGTCTTTCACCCAGATATTATTGCCTTCCTTTCAACTAAGAAAGAAAACGCCGATGAAAAAGTTCGTGTTAAGACCCTTTCACTTGGTGTTGTGGTGCCCGATAAATTCTACGAATTAGCACGTAAAAATGAAGAAATGTACCTCTTCAGCCCATATTCTGTAGAGCTTGAATACGGTGTGCCATTTAACTACATCGATATCACTGAGAAATACGATGAACTAGTCGCAAATCCAAATATCCGCAAGACAAAAATCAAGGCGCGTGATTTGGAAACTGAAATCTCTAAATTACAACAAGAATCTGGCTACCCTTATGTAGTCAACATTGATACGGCTAACCGTGCAAATCCTGTTGATGGTAAGATTATCATGAGTAACTTGTGTTCTGAGATTCTTCAAGTCCAAGAACCAAGCTTGATCAACGATGCTCAAGAATTCCTGCAAATGGGAACAGACGTTTCATGTAACCTTGGTTCAACCAACGTGGTCAACATGATGACTTCACCTGACTTTGGTCGTTCTATCCGTGCTATGGTTCGTGCCCTTACTTTCGTTACAGATAGTTCACATATCGTAGCTGTACCTACGATTGATCATGGAAATAGCAAAGCCCATACCTTTGGTCTTGGTGCAATGGGACTTCACAGCTACCTTGCCCAACAATTGATTGAATATGGATCACCTGAGTCTGTTGAATTTACAAGCATCTACTTTATGCTTATGAACTACTGGACCTTGGTAGAGTCAAACAATATTGCGCGTGAACGTGGTATCACCTTCCACAACTTTGAAAAATCAGAGTATGCTAACGGAAGCTACTTTGACAAGTATATTACAGGCGAGTTTGTTCCAAAATCAGACCGTGTTAAAGAACTCTTCAAAGATGTCTTTATCCCAAGTGCTGCTGACTGGGCTGAACTTCGCGACAAGGTTCAAGCAGATGGTCTTTACCACCAAAACCGCCTTGCTGTAGCGCCAAATGGTTCTATCAGCTACATCAATGACGTTTCTGCTTCTATCCACCCGATTACGCAACGTATCGAAGAACGTCAAGAGAAGAAAATTGGTAAAATCTACTACCCTGCTGCTGGTTTGTCAACAGAAACCATTCCTTACTACACTTCTGCTTACGACATGGATATGCGTAAGGTCATTGATGTTTACGCAGCTGCAACTGAGCATGTGGACCAAGGACTTTCACTCACACTCTTCATGCGTAGTGACATTCCAAAAGGTCTTTACGAATGGAAGAAAGAAAACAAACAAACGACACGTGACCTATCTATCCTTCGTAACTATGCCTTTAACAAGGGTATAAAGTCTATCTACTACGTCCGTACCTTTACAGATGATGGTGGAGAAGTCGGTGCCAACCAATGTGAAAGCTGTGTGATTTAAACTTTGCTTGAGGAAACTACTTTTTCTCAGATAAGTGATTCATTCACCCTGCTAAACTAGAATAAGCATCTATACTATGAAATAACAAAAAGTCGGGCTTCCGACTTTTTGTGCGATACTCCTCTAGAATTATGATAAAATAGAAGTAATTGTGAGTTCGCAATACTAAACACAGAAAGAGATTTCAAATGGAAACTTACTACAAAGCCATTAACTGGAATGCCATCGAAGATGTCATCGACAAATCAACTTGGGAAAAGCTGACGGAGCAATTCTGGCTCGATACACGTATTCCTTTGTCAAATGACTTGGATGACTGGAGAAAGCTATCAAATGTAGAAAAAGACTTGGTTGGAAAAGTCTTTGGTGGTTTAACCCTTCTCGACACTATGCAATCTGAAACTGGTGTTCAAGCCCTTCGCGCAGACATCCGTACACCGCATGAGGAAGCTGTTTTCAATAACATCCAATTTATGGAATCTGTCCACGCAAAATCTTATTCATCAATCTTCTCTACTTTGAACACAAAGGCTGAGATTGAAGAAATTTTCGAATGGACCAATACCAATCCTTATCTACAAAAGAAGGCTGAAATCGTCAACGAAATCTACCTCAACGGTAGCCCACTTGAAAAGAAAGTTGCCAGTGTCTTCCTTGAAACCTTCCTCTTCTACTCCGGTTTCTTCACTCCCCTCTACTATCTTGGGAATAATAAACTAGCCAACGTCGCTGAAATCATCAAATTGATCATTCGTGATGAGTCTGTTCACGGAACCTACATCGGATATAAATTCCAACTCGGTTTCAATGAATTGCCTGAAGAAGAGCAAGAAAAACTCAAAGAATGGATGTACGACCTGCTCTACACTCTCTACGAGAACGAAGAAGGTTATACAGAGAGCCTCTATGACGGTGTTGGCTGGACGGAAGAAGTTAAAACCTTCCTTCGCTACAATGCCAACAAGGCACTCATGAACTTGGGACAAGATCCACTCTTCCCAGACTCAGCAGATGATGTCAACCCAATCGTCATGAACGGTATTTCAACAGGAACATCTAACCACGACTTCTTCTCTCAAGTCGGAAATGGCTACCTTCTTGGTGAAGTTGAAGCCATGCAAGACGATGACTACAACTACGGTTTAGACTAAGTCAACAATTTCATAACTGATAGCAATATCATGGTTTGTTTAAAACAACCATGATATTTTTGTTTTTGTTTTCTTTTGTTTTTTAAATTGATTGATTGAATACTTTATGATAAAATAGTAATAGAAATAGAGGTGATAACGATGCTAAAGCAGGAAAAACTAGATAATATTCTAGAAACGGTAAATACAAAGGGAACTATTACTGTAAAAGAAATCATGACTCGCCTAGATGTGTCAGATATGACTGCTAGACGCTACTTACAAGAGTTGGCTGACAAGGATTTACTTGTTCGTGTGCATGGAGGAGCTGAAAAAATTCGCACAGGCTCCATTTTAAACAATGAACGTTCCAATATTGAAAAACAAAGCTTGCAGATTGCAGAAAAACAAGAAATTAGCCGTTTTGCAGGCCATTTAATCGATGCAGGGGAAACTATTTTTATTGGCCCAGGAACAACATTGGAATCTTTTGCTCGTGAACTTCCAATTGATAATATTCGTGTTGTAACAAACAGTTTACCAGTCTTTCTCATCTTAAACGAACGAAAACTAACAGATTTGATTTTAATCGGTGGAAACTACCGCTCTATCACTGGAGCCTTTGTGGGAACACTAACCTTGCAAAACCTAGCCAATCTCCAATTTTCTAAAGCTTTCGTTAGCTGTAATGGTATTAAAGACAATGCGATTGCGACCTTCAGCGAAGAGGAAGGTGAATCCCAGCGCATCGCCCTCAATAATTCCAATAAAAAATACTTACTAGCTGACAATAGTAAGTTCAATAAATTTGATTTTTATACCTTCTACAATATCTCTGATATTGATACCATCGTTTCAGATTCTAAACTGAGCAAAGAAACGTTTGAACAACTTTCAAAACAAACAAAAATTATTCTTTCTAAACCATAAAACGATCCCCACCGATTGGTGGGGATTTTTGTAAGTATTAAAAATTTCAGTTTTGAAAGACTTGCTTACACGCGTTCTTTCCATGAAGTTGCTGTAGTTTGAAGAACTTTGTTGAGCTCGTCAATATTTTCAAAACCAGTTGTGCGTAGCCATTCGCGAGCTGCTGCTTCACCATCTTTGATGTACGCTTCAACTGATCCAGCCCATGTAGCACGGCCACAAAGAACTCCGTTGAAGTTTGCACCTGATTCATGGGCAAATACAAGAGTATCTTGGAAGAGTTTAGCTGATACACCAGCACTCAAGTAGATGTACGGCAAGTTAGTTGCTTCATCTTGAGCTTTGAAGAAGGCTGCTGCTTCTTCACGTGTATAAACTACTTCACCTTCAGCGAAGCCTTCAACATATTTAATGTTAACAGGAACTTCTACTTTCAAGACATCAATGTTAAAGCGTGGGTCTGAGAAGACTTTCATAGCTCCAATAACTTTATGTGGTTTTACTTTCGCATATTCTACAGAACCTGCGTCCGCAATTTTTTCATCGTAAGCAAGGATTTCAAGGAAGAATGGGATATCTTCAGCAACACATTCAGAACCGATACGTTCGATGTAAGCTTGTTTTTCTTGGTTAAGTTCGTCTGAGCTATCTACATCATAGTAAAGTAAGAATTTAACTGCATCTGCACCTTCTTCTTTGATACGTTTTGCAGACCAAACATCCAAGCAGTCTGGCAAGCGTTTTGTGCTTGTTGTGTCATAACCTGTTTTTTCATAAGCAAGGAGAAGACCAGCTTTTTCATCAAGAGCTTTAGTTGCTGGAAGTCCATACTCAGGGTCAAGAAGCATAGATGAAGCGTATTTAGTCAATTCATCTGCTACCAAGACTTTGAGTTCTTCCATTTGAGCCACAGTTGGTTCTTCTGTTTGGTGTTGAGCCATTAGACGTTTCAAAGCACCACGTTGGTCAAAAGCAAGAGCTGAGATGATACCATTTTCATCAGAAAGTTTTTCTAAGCGTGCACGTTTTTGTTCTGTTAAAGCCATTTTATACCTCTTTTACTATTAATTGATCAAATAGAGCTTGATAGTTAGCCATGTTGACATGACCAGTCATTTTTTCTTGAGCATTGAGCATACCAAGGACATTTGCCTTGATGAGTAATTCTGCATCCGATTCTTTATGAAGTAGTCCTGAAGAAATCCCTGCCACAGTAGAGTCTCCAGATCCAACAGGATTTACCACCTGAATTCTAGGAATATCTACCTTGTAGAAAGTGTCACCATGTTTGGCAAAAGCACCGTTGGCACCAAGTGAAACGATAATCCATTCAACTCCTGCAAACAAAGGTTCTTGAAGAACTTCTTTTAATTCATCCAAATCTTTTGAAACTTCTTTTCCTAGAAGCTGTGACAGTTCTTCATTGTTTGGTTTTATTACTGTTGGTTTATGAGGAGATTCAAGAACTGCTTCTAGAGCAGCTCCTGAACAGTCCAGTACAACAGGTTTTCCAGCATCATTTGCAATTTTTACAAGTTGAGCATAGTAGTTAACTGGAAGACCGGCAGGTAAACTACCTGAAATAGCAACAACTTCTACATTATCAAGGAGTTTTTCAAAATGAGCCAAGAAAGCTTGACCTTCTTGTTCAAAAACCTCTGGACCTTTTTCTAATACTTCTGTTTGGTTTTCTCCATGAAGAATAGCAATACAGTTTCGAGTTTCTCCTTGAATAGAGAAGAAACATTTGGTTACTTTATCATCAATATTTTCAACCAAGTATTCGCCAAGTTTGCCACCAACTAAACCAGTAGCAGCTACAGGATCGCCAAATTCTGAAAGTACTCGTGTAACATTGAGGCCCTTACCACCAGCTGTTTTGGTTACATCCACCACACGATTGACAGTATCAATCTTCAACTCATCCAAGGGATAGGAGATATCAATGGATGGGTTCATTGTGACTGTTAAAATCATAGGTCACCTCTTAGTCGTGGTATTCTCCGCGATCCCATTTTTCAAGGAATTCAGTGAAGAAGTTTGCGTCTGTTTGTTGAGCATTGTGACTTTCAACGTGTTCAATTTTCGCAATCAATTTTTTGTTTTCTTCAGTTGGTTTGTATTCAGCATGGATGAAAGCTTCGATGATGTCACACATGAGCAATTCACCAGTAATCTTACCACCAAAACCGATAACGTTAGCGTTCAATTGTTCTTTAGCATAAAGAGCTGTTGTCATATCACGAACCAAGGCAGAACGAACACCAGGAACTTTATTTACAGCGTTGTTGATACCAACACCAGTACCACAGATACATACCCCAAGATCAGCTTGACCGCTAGTTACAGCTTCACCAACTTTTTTACCAAAGATTGGGTAGTGAGTACGTGTGTGGTCATAGGTACCAAAGTCAATGACTTCATATCCTTTTGATTTCAAAAATTCTGAAACCGCCATTTTTTCATCTGTTACGATGTGGTCACATCCAATTGCAATTCTCATTTTTAACTTACCTTTCTTACTGTAATCTAATTAGCACATTTTGTTCAACATATCGACACGAATTTGGTGACGTCCGCCATCGTATTTACCGTTAACAAATCCTTTAGCAATATTTTTAGCCAATTCATCACCAACAAGTTGTGCACCCATAGTGATCATACGTGAGTTGTTGTGGCCACGAGTCATATAAGCTGAACGTTCGTCAGAAACTTCTGCAGCAACCATTCCTTTGATTTTTGTTGCGACCATGAATGGACCAGCACCATAAGCATCAATCACGATACCAAGGTTTTGTTCTTCTTTGTTTACTTCTGCAGCAACAGCAAGAGTCACATCAACAAAGTCTTGACCTTCAGCTGTAACATCCACAACGTGGAAGTTTTCTTTTTCCAAGAAGTCTTTCACAACTTCTTTCAATCTCAAACCTGCAGCATCTGCACCGATAACAATAGACATATTGTATACTCCTTTTTATTTTTCTAGGCTAATAAAACCTTTTATAGTTAGCAGTTTATACTCTTCGAAAATCAAATTCAAACCGCGTCAACGTCGCCTTGCCGTACTCAAGTACAGCCTACGGCTAGTTTCCTAGTTTGCTCTTTAATTTTCATTGAGTATTACCTACAAAAAGCTTTCTAGCAGTTTATTGACAAATTGGATTGAATGAGATGAATTACACCTTATTCAAGTTTAGGAAACCAGTTTCCTAGAAATAATCTCTCTTTCAAAGAGAATATAACAAGCGATCATTTGTTTGTTACAAACACCATTTGTTGTTTACAAACATAATATACTCCTATTTTCTGAAAAAGTCAACAGTTAATGTTTGTTTTTGTGTTTTTTTATCTAAAAGAATTCGATATCAAAACCAATTTGATCTACTTGACCAGGTTCTAAGAGACGAACATTCTTCTTATCTTCTAGATGATCTCCTTCTTCAAGGGATGTTGACAAGCCAGACCATGGTTCAAAGGCAATGAAAGGTCCCTTATTTAAAGTTGACCAGATAATGAGATTTGAGAACTCTGCAAAGTGCACTTTCAACCCCTTATCATGTTTACGAGAACGAAGCGCAATTGTTCTAGATTGCAATTCATCTAAAGTAACTGCATCTGTGCTAAACAAATCATAGCTGAGCTCTACTTCTTTTTGACCGTCTATCCATGGACTTCTATCTTGGAAATCCAACATACCTGTTTCTGGGAAAGGACGTGGAACAGAGCAAGTCTCTTCTTTCTCAAACTCTAAATAGTAATCTTCATAGACTTCATCATCAAGTAGAGGACAATTAAAGCCTGGATGTCCACCAATAAAGTAAGGCATGACCTTGCTAGTTTCTTTATTGAAAATCTTGTATTGAGTCCGTACTGAATTTCCAGTAAGGATATAAGTGATTTCTAGGCGGAAATGATAAGGATAGTTTTGATAGCTATTCTCATCATCTTCAATTGCAAAAGTTACACTGTTTTCCGTTTGTTCAACTAAGTCAAATTCTTTCTTGCGGACCAGACCATGACGAGGAATCTTTCCTTTACTTTCTTGCCCTTTCTCATCTATATAGAAGGCTGTATCCTCTCTCAATGAACCACAAATAGGGAAGAGAACAGGAGCTTGTCCACTCCAATAAGTAGCATCCCCTTGCCACAAATACTCAAGACTGTCAGCATCTTTTATAGAGGACAGAGCCCCACCAAAACTGTTAAATTGAACACTTAATTGTTCTGATTTTAATTCAATTACCATGATTTTCTCCGATTTCTTGATAGTTTATAAAAAACTAGGCTGTCACTCCTAAAAGGTATGACAACCTAGTTTCAACAATTTACATTTTATAGGAGCGCATTATTTTGCTTTTGCTGCGTACTCTTCGTTACGTTTGATCATTTGTTTTCTGTACCAAGCAAAGATACCGATATAGAATACAAGGAAGACTACAGCACCAAGGATTGCTTTGATATCACCTGTTGTAGTGTTACCAATTGTCCAACCAAGAAGTTTTTCGATTGGTCCTTCAAGAGTTGAGTGAGTGATCAATTGAGTTTGGCTCACACCTTCTGGGAAGGCACCTACACCTTTAGCAAGTTCTGTTGCAAATGGTGCGATAAGTGTACCTGAAAGAAGGAAGAGTGGCAACAAGAGTGTTCCGAAGATAATCATACGGAGCAATTTACCACGGGTTACAACCAAGAGAGCTGGAGTAACACCCATAGCGATGATACCTGCAAGTGGCAAGATACCATTTCCGACGTTTGAAAGAAGTACTGCTTCAATCAACATAATTGGTGCAAGTACGTTTGCACAAGCCCAGATTTCAGCACGACCAGCGATGAATGGCCAGTCTAGACCGATGTTAAACTTACGTCCTTCCAAACGTTTAGTAGCAACGTTTGTAATACCTTGTGAAAGTGGTTCTACGGCAGCAATGAACCATGAACCGATAAGTGAGAAGAGTTCCAAAGCTACACCGGCTGTCAAACCAAGAGACAACCAACCTTTGATAACTTCTTGCCAGTTTGCTGCATCTTTAAGTCCTTCAACTGGATGTGGAGTTCCCATCAAACCGATAACGATACCAAGGATGAAACCGATGAAGAATTTAGATCCCCAGAAACCGATTTTCTTGTTCAATTTAGCAGCATCAAAGTCATATTTATCAAGACCTGGGAAGAATTTTTCAAAAATCTTATCCAAAACCATGATAACTGGGTTCATCATGTAATTCATGTGAGTTGAAGTCATTGGAGATGAACTTGGTGCGTTAAGAAGGTCATCAAATGTAGGTTTCATCAAGTCAGAGTTGATGATTTTAAGAACACCTACAAGGACAACTGCTGCAGTTGCGATGAAGAGAGAAACCCCTTGACTAACTCCATTGTTGTCAGCATACCATTTAATCAAAAGACCTGTGATAGACAAGTGCCAGATATCGAAGATATCGACGTCAAGTGTATCAGTTTTCTTCATAGCAAGCATCACTACGTTGACAATCAACATGATGAGCAAGAAGTAAAGTGTCCAAGCAGATCCCCAAGTAATTGTAGCAAGTGGTGCCCAACCAACGTCGGTGATGTTCAATTGAATACCAGTGTTTTCAACGAATTTTGCAAGTGATGCTGAGAAAGCACCATTTAGCATACCGATGATAGCACCGATACCAGTAAGAGCGATGGCAAGTTTGATACCACCTTCAAGCGCTTTGGAGAATTTCACTCCAAAAAGTAGAGCCAATACTGTCAAAATGATCAGCATGATGATCGGTCCACCCATATCCAAGATAGGTTTGAACAGCTTATTGGCTAGTTCGATAATGACATCCATAATAGTTCCTCCCGTTTTTTATGTTATATGAATGTTAACAAATTAAAATTAGCTTAATCCGTGTTCTTTGATAGCTGCTTCAATATTGTCAAATACTGGAGCACTCATAGCTGGGATACGGAATAAGATTGGTCCAGCTTCGATAACTGGAATACCTGGGTCAAAACCAAGGTCTGTCGCAGCAATTGGTGTGAAGATGTCATAACCTTTGATAAGGTCTTCGTTAACGTCTTTTACCATAACTGCATCACAGTGAACATCAAAACCGCGGTTTGAAAGTTCTTCTTCAAGAGCGCTTTTAATTTGGTGGCTTGAGTTAACACCTGCACCGCAGGCAGCAAGAATTTTAATCATATGGATTTCCTCCGATTTAATATTTTTAATAGACAAGATTAAGCGATTGCTTCAGCAATATAAGCATAAAGGGCTTCTGGTTCAGAAATTTTTGATAGGTCTTCAAGATGACCATTTCCAGTAAAGAAGTCCATCAACTGAGCAAGAATGTTTGTTTGACTTGAACTTGAGTTATTAATGATAAAGAAGAGCAAGGATACTTCTACTTCATTATCTGGTGCAATCATATTGTGGAAAGTCACTGGTTTTTCTAATCGAACCACCACAACTTTTTCTGCTAGATTATGAACAATATCTGTGTGAGGAATAGCCACATTCGGCAAATCCTTACCCAAAAATTCCATATCTAAGCCAGTTGGAAATGACTTTTCACGAGTGATCAAGGCTTCACGATAGGTTGGAGTTACGATTTCTCGTTCTTCCAATAAAGTTGCAACCTGATCAAATAGATGTTCTTGATTATCCGCTTCTAAGCAAAACACAAGGTTTTTGTCAAAGAAATGATCTAATCCCATAAGGTTTTCCCTTCTTTCCATTAACTTTATGCTATAAGTATAACACTATATGAAACCGTTGTCAACGGTTTTCTGTTGTTTTTTGTCCTTTTTTTGATTTTTTTGTTTATTTTTTATCTTTATAACCAAAACAAACATTTAAAACAAACACTTTAAACGATTTAATCCTATTCTAAATGCAAAAAAACAGGCCTTTTCAGCCTGTTTATCATTTTTTATTATATTAATGCCTTATACACAATAAAAACTATTTTGAAAATCTACTCTTCATCCATGCTCAAGACGCTGAGGAAGGCTTCTTGTGGTACTTCTACTGATCCGATAGCTTTCATACGTTTCTTACCAGCTTTTTGTTTTTCAAGGAGTTTGCGTTTACGAGAAACGTCACCACCATAACATTTAGCAAGTACGTTCTTACGAAGGGCCTTGATATCAGTACGAGCCACAATCTTGTGCCCAATAGCTGCTTGTATTGGTACTTCAAATTGTTGGCGAGGGATAATTTTCTTGAGCTTATCAACGATGAGTTTACCACGTTCATAGGCAAAATCCTTGTGAACGATAAAGCTGAGGGCATCCACCTTGTCTCCGTTGAGAAGGATATCCATTTTCACCAGCTTAGATGGGCGGTACTCTGACAATTCGTAGTCAAAACTTGCATAACCACGTGTCGAAGATTTAAGTTTATCAAAGAAGTCAAAGACGATTTCAGCAAGTGGTATTTGATAGATAACATTGACACGATTATCATCGATATAATCCATAGTCACAAAGTCCCCACGCTTGCGCTGAGCCAATTCCATTACTGCTCCGACAAACTCCTGTGGTACCATGATTTGAGCTTTAACATAAGGTTCTTCAATAGTCGCAATCTTGGTTGGGTCTGGGAATTCAGACGGGTTTGACACATCCATTGATTCACCGTCAGTCAAATTAACCTTATAGATAACAGACGGCGCTGTCATGATGAGGTCAATGTTAAACTCACGCTCTAAACGCTCTTGGATAACATCCATATGGAGAAGTCCAAGGAACCCACAACGGAAACCAAATCCAAGTGCCTGAGATGTTTCTGGTTCAAACTGCAAGCTGGCATCATTCAGTTGCAATTTTTCAAGGGCTTCACGAAGGTCATTGTACTTGTTTGACTCAATTGGGTAGAGACCCGCAAAGACCATCGGGTTCATCTGCTTGTAGCCATGTAATGGCTCTGCTGCAGGATTGGTTGCCAAAGTAACTGTATCACCCACACGAGTGTCCTGAACCGTCTTGATAGAAGCTGCAATATAACCAACGTCACCAGTCGCAAGGAAATCACGACCAACTGCTTTGGGTGTAAAAATACCGACTTCGGTCACATCAAAGGTCTTGCCATTGCTCATAAGCTGAATCTTATCGCCAGGTTTAACAACTCCGTCCATGACACGCACTTGGAGGATAACCCCACGGTAGGCATCGTAAACAGAATCGAAAATCAAGGCTTTGAGTGGTGCTGTCACATCACCCGTTGGAGCTGGCACTTTTTCTACGATTTGCTCCAGGATTTCTTCGATACCAATACCAGCCTTGGCAGAAGCCAAAACTGCTTCGCTGGCATCTAGACCAATAACATCTTCAATCTCTGTACGCACGCGCTCTGGATCTGCGGCAGGCAGATCAATTTTGTTAATGACTGGCATGATTTCCAAATCATTGTCCAAGGCTAGATACACGTTGGCAAGGGTTTGAGCCTCAATTCCTTGGGCAGCATCTACCACCAAAATAGCCCCCTCACAGGCAGCTAGCGAACGCGAAACTTCATAGGTAAAGTCTACGTGCCCCGGCGTGTCAATCAAGTGGAAAATATAAGTTTCCCCATCTTTTGCAGTATAATTGAGCTCAATGGCATTCAACTTAATGGTAATCCCACGTTCTCGCTCTAGATCCATACTATCCAAAAGCTGGGCCTGCATTTCACGGCTTGAAACGGTCTCTGTTTTTTCCAAAATGCGGTCTGCTAAAGTCGACTTTCCATGGTCAATATGGGCGATAATAGAGAAGTTACGAATCTTCTCCTGTCGTTTTTTCAATTCTTCTAAGTTCATGATTCTCTTCCTTTCAGGGTATCTATTTATTATAAATTGTTTTTGACATTTTGACAAGACCATACCCTGCTAGGAGTACTAATCTTCAGCAACAAAGCCGTCATTTTCGATAAAGTGGTGTTCTGTCATTCCTTGGTCTGTAAAGACAATCCCATGAAGGACACCACCATAGACAGCTCCTCCGTCCATCCCAATCTTGCCATCCTCTGTAGTCCAAAGCTCAGCTGTACCTCGGTCTTGATTCAACAAACCATAAACTGGTGTGTGACCAAAGACAATGGTTTTTCCAGTATGATTTTCGGCTTCGTGGAATGGTTTTCTGAGCCAAACTTTCTTGTAATCTGTTGTTTCATGCCAGTCATCTAAGGTCAAATCAATACCTGCGTGAACAAAGATATACTTGTCTGTCTCTACCACAAATGGCATTTGACGAATAAATTTGACCAAGTCTGCTGCTTCAGTAGCAACACGCTTGGCATCTTCTACTCCATCAACCGGTGCATCCAAGGGACGACCTAGGATAGAGTTAATAGTTGTATCTCCACCATTACGACGATAGTGGTCATAACTTTCTTCTGGGTCATCGAGCCAAGTCAAAAACATATACTCATGATTTCCTGACAAACAGATAGCCCCTTGATTATCAACCAAATCCTTGACCATTTCAAGGACACGGCGACTATCCTCACCGCGGTCAATCAAATCCCCTAGAAAGAGCAACTGGGTCTGACCATCCCATGTTTTGAGAAGGTCTTCCAGCATCCCAGCTTTTCCGTGAACATCTCCAATTACATAATAGTCTGTCATCTTATTTCTCCCTGTTTCTCAACAATTCTCTGGCTTGCGTCAGGGCTGCTTCCGTCACATCATCACCAGCCAACATCTTGGCAACTTCTTCCACTCGCTCTTCAACCGTCAAAAGACGAACAGTCGAAACTGTTGAATGGTCATTACTAATCTTCTCAATAAAGAATTGATAATCTGCAATCGCAATCACTTGTGGCAAATGGGAAATAGCCAGAACCTGCCCATGTTGGCCAATCTTGTGAATCTTTTGCGCAATAGCCTGAGCTACACGACCTGAAACTCCTGTGTCCACCTCATCAAAGACTATGCTGGTCTTGCCTTCTTTACGTGAAAAGGCAGACTTAATGGCGAGCATGAGACGAGATAATTCTCCGCCAGACGCAACCTTGACCAAGGGTTTAAAGTCTTCGCCAGGGTTGGTTGAAATGTAAAACTCGACCGTTTCATTGCCCTCACGACTGAATTTTCCCTTGCTAAAACGAACCTGAAACTGAGCTTTTTCCATATAAAGATCTTGCAGTTCTTGTTTAATCTCTGCTTCTAGTTGCTGAGCCAAGTCATGACGAGCAGATGCAAGCTGACATGCCAAATCGACAAGATTAACTTCCAACTTCTTAAGCTCTGCTTCCATGTCCTCAGATGAAAGATTATTTCCTGTCAAGTGATTGTATTCTTCTGTAATTTTAGCAAAATAAAGCAAGACATCATCAACAGTCCCACCATACTTACGAGTAATAGTGTGAAGAAGGTCCAAACGATTCTCGACCTGCATGAGACGATTGCCATCAAAATCAAGGTCCTCAATAATAGCTTCCAAACGTTTGCTAATGTCTTCTAAGACATAGTAGGTCTCAGACAGTGAACTTGAAATTTCACGGTATTCAGGGTCGTACTCTTCGACGCTTTCCATGTCATTCATGGCTGAACGAACATTGGCCAGACTTGAAAAATCTTCATTGTCCAACATACTATAGGCATTGGTCAGCGTATCCGCAATATTTTTATGGTTGAGGAGTTTCTCTCGCTCTTGGTTTAGAGCCAGGTCTTCTCCAGCCTGCAAGTTTGCCGCTTCAATCTCTGCCATTTGAAATTCCAACATTTCAATACGAGACTTGTGTTCCTGTTGGTTTTTCTTGACTTCCAGAACCTGCTTGCGCATTTTTCGATAAGCATCAAAACTAGTTTGATAGGTTTCTTTCAAGTCCCAAAAAGCTGCATCGCCAAATTCATCCAACATCTGGATGTGCAGTTGAGGACGCATTAACTCCTCTTGGTCATGCTGACCATGAATATCCACCAGATGTTGCCCAATAGCACGCAAAACCGACAGATTAACCATCTGACCATTCACACGGCTGATACTCCGACCATTTTGCAGAATTTCCCGACGGATGATAATCTCATCACCCATTTCCAAACCTTGCTCATCAAAAATTTCCTGTAAAAGGCGACTATTCTCAACTGAGAAAAGCCCCTCTATCTCTGCCTTTGGCGCACCATGACGAATAACATCTGTCGTCGCACGAGCTCCCAACATCATATTCATGGCATCAATGATAATCGACTTCCCTGCACCCGTTTCACCAGTCAGAACAGTCATACCCTTTTCAAAATTGAGGGAAATAGCCTCAATAATGGCAAAGTTTTTTATCGAAATTTCAAGTAACATATAGACCTACCAATTTTTTACTTGTTCAAAGATTTCCTCAGCTAGATTTTCACTTCTGGCAATGACTAAAATCGAGCTATCATCAGCTAAACAGCTAAAAATCTTGTCCGTAAAAGTCTCGATTAACTGAGCTTTTACAAAAGCTGTATTTCCTGGGATAACTTGGAGATTGATCATCTTATCCATCAATTCTGCTGATTCGATATTGTCTTCAGCCAGTTGCAAACTTTTTACGATTGATTTTGGCAATTCATAGACATAGGTATTGTCTCTCAAAGGAATTTTGACAATACCTAGCTCTTTGATATCTCGGGATACCGTTGCTTGAGTGGCAGTGATTCCTGCCTCTTTCAAATGTTCTACAATTTCTTCTTGCGTACCGATTTGATAATCTGTCACAAATCGTCTAATTTTTTCAAGTCTCTCTTTTTTATTCATTTTAAAATTGACTATGCGCCCTCTCTACTACTTCTTCAATCTCAGCAAGAACCTGATTGCTTGCTGACTCTTCTTTTTTCAAATACGCTAAAAACTCAATATTTCCATGTCCACCTTGGATGGGAGAAAAGTCCAAACCAAGGACTGAAAAGCCTTCCTCTACTGCCATGGTTGTGACAGATTCAAGAACATTCTGATGCACCTTGGCATCGCGAATAATTCCATTTTTCCCAATCTGCTCACGTCCTGCTTCAAACTGAGGCTTAACTAGAGCAACGACCTGACCTTGATCTGCCAAGACACGGTGCAAGGCTGGCAGAATCAGACTGAGGGAAATGAAACTCACATCAATACTGGCAAAGCTCGGTTCCTTTTCGAAATCAGTCTTTTCAGCATAGCGGAAATTAAACTGCTCCATGCTGACAACCCGTGGGTCTTGGCGTAATTTCCAAGCCAACTGATTGGTACCAACATCAACTGCAAAGACTAACTCAGCACCATTTTGCAGCATAACATCTGTAAAGCCACCAGTAGAGGCCCCGATATCAATCGTGGTCGCTCCTTCCACTGACAAATCAAAGACCTGCAAGGCCTTCTCCAGTTTCAAGCCACCACGGCTGACATACTTGAGTTTCTCCCCCTTGAGTTTTAACTCGGTGTCATCTGGAATTTTCTCTCCTGGCTTGTCAAATCGTTCTCCATTAAGGACTGCTACGACTAGACCAGCCATGACACCGCGCTTGGCCTGCTCTCTCGTTTCAAACAAGCCCTGTTTGTAAGCTAGTACATCCACTCTTTCCTTAGCCATTGATTCTCAAACTTTCTACTACTTTCACAATCGATTCTATTTCAAAGGGAACCTGCTGAGCAATTTCTTCTAATTTTGCATTAGCTTGATCCAGAGTTTGGTTACAAAAGGCAATGGCCTCTTCCAATCCTAACAAGGCTGGATAGGTTGACTTTTCAGCCTGCAAATCCTTTTGTGGTGTCTTGCCGATTTCCTCAAAACTAGCTGTCACATCCAACACATCATCTCGAACTTGAAAGGCCAGCCCGATCAATTCGCCAACAGTTTTCAGTTTTGCTTGCATTTCAGGTGCCAATTCTGCTATAATAGCAGCCGCTTGGAAGGGATAGGCTAGTAGTTTCCCAGTCTTATTGGCATGAATGGTCTGAAGTTCTTTCAAAGACAAATGCTGATGTTCGCCCTCCATGTCCAAAACCTGACCTGCAACCATCCCCAGACTACCTGAAGCAAGGGATAAGTTGGCAATCAAGTCCACCTTAATCTGACTTGGCAAATCTGCCTGCGCTATCAAGGCAAAGGGATCTAGGAACAAGGCATCTCCAGCCAAAATAGCCATTGCTTCGCCAAATTTCTTATGATTGGTCAAACGCCCTCGACGGTAATCGTCATCATCCATGGCAGGAAGATCATCGTGAATCAAGCTCCCTGTATGAATCATTTCCAAGGCCGCGGCTACCTGCGCATGAGATGGTTTAATAGCGACCTGTAAGGCTTCTAAAACTTCTAACAAGAGAAAAGGCCGAATACGCTTGCCTCCAGCATGAATGGAATAGAGAACAGACTCTCGCAAACTAGGGGCAAACTGCTGGTCTCCATAAAAATCTTCCAAGGCAGACTCGACAAGAGCTAATTTTTCTTGCTTCTTCATTCAAAATCACTTTCTGTTCCGTCTTCTTGCATGACCTTGACCAAGGTCTTTTCAGCCTTGTCCAGCGTCGCTTGGAGCTCTTTGGACAAGACCATCCCCTTTTGAAAGGCAGCAATCGCATCTTCCAGAGCAATTTCACCATTTTCCAAACTTTGGACAATAGTCTCCAGTTCTGCTAGATTTTCCTCAAATTTCTTTTGTTTTGACATCTTTAACCTCTAATTCTACTTGACCATCCCGCATCAAAAGCGTTACTTGGTCTTTTTTCTTCAAACTCTCAACCGAATCTACAACAGACTCTTCTTTTTTGACTATTGCATAGCCACGCGCCACGATACGACTGGTATCCAACATCAGCAGGGCTTCTGAAAGTCTTTTCACCTCAGCAACCTTGGCATCATAAACCAGCGCCATTTGGCTACGTAGGAGCTTATCTAACTGACCTATGCGGTCTTGATAGCGTTGGATTTTGGTCACAGGTGATAATTGCACCAGTTGATGCGTCCTTGCTTGTACTAGCTGTTTGTTATCAGAAATCCGTGTTCGCAAACTTTGTTTTAAACGCAGTTGCAGTTGGTCCAAGCGTTGTAAATAACCATCATACAAGCGCTCTGGTTGTCTAAAGATGACTGACTGACTGCATTTTTTCAGAGCTTCTTGTTTCTTAGATAGGACATTTCGGACTGCTGTTGCCATCCGTTTTTCTTGATTTTGCAAATGAGCCAAGAGATCCAACTTGGTCACAGGTGTTGCTAGTTCAGCTGCAGCTGTCGGCGTCGCAGCCCGTCTATCTGCCACAAAATCCGCCAAGGTCACATCCGTCTCATGCCCCACACTAGAAATAACTGGCAAACGAGATTCAAAAATAGCCCGTACCACAATTTCTTCATTAAAGGCCCAGAGATCCTCGATGGAACCACCACCACGACCAATAATGAGCAAATCCAAATCGTCACGTTGATTAGCACGCGCAATATTTCGAGCAATTTCTTCTGCTGCTCCATCACCTTGTACCTTGGTCGGATAGAGAAGAATGTCCACTCCTGGAAAGCGCCTGCTGACGGTCGTGATAATATCTCGAATAACGGCTCCACTACGACTTGTCACCACACCAATTCTCTTAGAAAATTGGGGAAGAGGTTGCTTGAAGCGTTCTTGAAACAGACCTTCTTCTGTCAATTTTTTCTTGAGTTGTTCAAACTGAATCGCAAGCGCTCCAACCCCATCAGGCTCAGCCTTTTCAATGATGATGGAGTAGCTACCACTCGGCTCATAAACCTGCACGCGACCAATTACATTGATTTTCATTCCTTCTTCAAGGTCAAACCCTAATTTCTGATAAATCCCAGACCAAATAGTCGCTTGAATGACTGCATGGTCATCCTTTAGGGAGAAATATTGGTGAGTAGGTCGTTTACGAAAGTTGGAAACTTGACCAGTTAAATAGACCCGTTCCAAGTAAGGGTCTTTATCGAATTTCATTTTCAGATACTTGGTCAAAGTTGTTACCGATAAATACTTTTCCATCTCCACCTACTACTCATTTTCTTGCTCTTTCATGGGTATTATTATACCAAAAATATGCCTAAAAATCTCCATTTATGTACCATTATGAGGGAAAAATAAAAAAAGGAGGCAAAGCCTCCACATCTGATTATTTGCTGTTTCGAGCTTCCTCCAAAATCTTTTCGATCTTGGTGGTCAACAGATCAATAGCAACTGTATTGCTGACCCCTTCAGGAATGACGATATCCGCATAACGCTTGGTTGGCTCAATAAACTGATGGTACATGGGTTTAACCACACCTAAGTACTGGTCAATAACGCTATCAAGACTACGGCCACGTTCTTCCATATCGCGCTTGATACGACGAATAATGCGCACATCATCATCCGTATCCACAAAAATCTTGATATCCATCAAATCGCGCAGACGCTTGTCCTCCAAAACCAAAATCCCCTCAACGATAAAGACATCTTGAGGCTCTTGACGATAAGTCTTGCTACTTCGTGTATGCTCTGTATAGTCATAAGTCGGAATGTCCACCGGACGCCCTGCCAACAATTCCTTAATTTGCTCGATCATTAAGTCTGTATCAAAGGCAAAAGGATGGTCGTAGTTGGTTTTGACACGCTCTTCAAAGGTCAAGTGAGACTGATCCTTGTAGTATGAATCGTGCTCAATCATGGAAATCTTTTCATCAGGGAAATGCGATAAAATGGCTCTTGAAACACTGGTTTTCCCTCCACCAGAACCACCTGTCACTCCGATAATGATTGGTCTATTTTGCATGCTATCCTCCGTTTTTTTATCCGTCGTCTATTCTATCACATTTTTTGCAAAATTTATAGTCTGATTTGGATAGTCTATGGGAAACAACATTCCCTACACCCCAGTTAGACTAGATAAAAACCTTCCTTGGTTTGTAGAGATTGTCTCGCTTTTCTAGAATGGCTAGCAATTTATCATCTTCAAAGGCAGCTAATTCTTGGTCTGTTTGGTCGAGCTCGATAAAGCGACCAAAGCGCACTTCTGTAGCCTCTTCTGGACTTAGAAAAACTTTGACAAGGTCCCCCGTCCCAATCTCTAGAGGATGGAGAAAGTCCAATTTGCCAACCTCCACTTTTTCAGCAATTTCTTCCAAGGTAAGAGCATCTTCTAGTTGCAAACCAGCTGCACTAGTACGAGTCAGATGTGACATATGAGCTGCATAACCAAGCTTCTCTCCCAAATCAACTGACAAGGTACGGATGTAAGTCCCTTTACTGCATTTTACACGAAAAGTAAAGCGTGCAAGATGACCCTCATAAGAAATTGGACTTGTTCGCTCAAATTGATAAATAGTCACCTGACGTTCTGGGCGCTCTACTTCCTGTCCAGCACGCGCATACTCATAAAGCTTACGACCATTGACCTTGACAGCCGAATACATAGGTGGAATCTGAGTAATAGGCCCAGTCAAGCTCGCAATCGCTTCATCAACAAGCTTTTCATCCAAGGGTGATAAAACAGGTGTCTCTGCGACCACTTCCCCACTGGCATCCTCAGTCGTCGTGGAATAGCCCAGAGTGATTTCCCCCTCATAGACCTTGCCCTCGTCCTGCATAAACTCGACCATGCGGGTCGCCTTGCCAACCGCAATCGGCAAAACACCCACCACATCCGGATCCAAGGTCCCACCATGACCAATCTTCTTTGTTCCCAAAATCTTACGCAGTTTAAAAACCGCATCATGCGAGGTCATGCCCGCTTCTTTTTTTAAGTTGATAATACCGTTCATATGTTACTCTCTTATTCCTCTGCTCCTAAATATTTCTGCGCTTCCTGAACATAGAAAAGCTCTGGATTTTCATGGGCAATGCTTTCAAACAAACTTCGGGCACGAGCTTCATCTCCTTTTAATTGGGCATTGAGAGCGCCATAATAAGAAAACATGATTCGAGCTAACTTACT
>NZ_CAMHVI010000007.1:0-76325 GCF_946188585.1 Streptococcus mitis | reverse complement strand
GGAATGTTTTCAACATTGGTTACCTTGCCACCTTCTGGAATCTTAATTCCTTTAGTGTAATCCTCTGGTGTTAATGGGGTAGATGTGACTGGTGTCTCTATTGAGACTGGAACGACTTCTACTACGTTAACAGGTACAGGTACCTCTTTAGTCGCAACTACTTTACCATCTTTCACATACTCTACCACTACTGTCGCTGGGATTTGTACACCAACTGTTGCTGTAGGTGGTACTGTTCCTGTTTTAACTTCTGTAACTGTTACAGTAACTCCTGATGGGAGCCCCTTCACGTTATTAGCTGCTTTTTCAGCCTGTTCTTTAATAGCTTTTTCTAGCTCTTGCTTATCACTATCTTTAAGAACTGTTACACCTTCTGGAGTTACTTTTGGTAATACTGTCACTGGGACTTTTACTGTCTCTTCACCATTTGCATACTTAACTTTAGTTGGTACTGTTACATCTGTTGCTCCAACTTTATCCTTTGTATCTGGTAAATCAGCTTCTGTTGGATCTTGTACTGTTCCACCTTGTCCTGGTGTTACTGCATCTTTTACTTTAGCTATTTCAGGTTTGTCGCCTTCAACAACGTATACTGGATCAGCATTTGAACCAACTACACTTACAGTAATTTCTGCATCTTTTGTATACTTAACGCCATCTACTGTATAGGTTACTGGGACTTTTACAGTTCCTTTGTTTGTTCCTGCTTCCGATGTAATGGTTGCAAGCACTTCTTCTGTAATCGCTCCAACTTCTACATCTTTGGCACCATCTGGTAATTTAGCTTTGAAATCTGCTGAGTTTACTACTTCTTCTGCTTTAGCTTTAGCTACTTCTTTAACTTTATCTGTAGTTTCACCTTTTGGTACTGTTACTTCACCTTTAGCAACTGGCAATACTGTCACTGGCACTTTCACTTGTTCTGGATCTTTAATTCCGTCGTAAGTTACAGGGACCGTTACTTCTTTCTTACCTGTTGTTTTTGTTAGGTCTTCTGGAATTACAGGATTACCTTTAGTTCCACTAGCTCCTGGTGTTACTGCATCTTGAACAGTTTTAGCTTCTACTGTATCACCTTCGAATACTACCAATGGTTTTGGTGTTGAACCTACTACTGTTACAGGAACTTCTACTTCTTTAGAACCGACTACACGACCTTTATCATCAGTATATTCAATAACTACCTTAGCTGGTTTTTGTTCTCCTGTAGCAGTTGTTTCAGGTTTTTCTTTCACTTCTTTAACAGTTACTGTTACACCTGCAGGAATATTATCTTTTGGTAATGCATCCACCACTTCTTGAGCTTTTGCTTTAACCATTGCTTCTAAATCTGTACTATCTTTAAGTACTGTTACTCCCATTGGTTTAACAACTGGTAATACTTTAACAACCGTAGGGACTTCTACAAGTTTATCTTCACCATCTTTCGCAACTACTGTTACTTTCTTATCTCCAGGTGTTGTTGTGTCTACATCACCATCTTTATAGGTGAACTTAGTTCCGTCTGGATATTGATCAGGATTAATGCTTTCAGATGGATCTGGTTGTGTATTTTGAGGATTTTCAAATACATATTGCACTTCAGGATCTACTACCACAACTTTAGCTGGAACTTTAACAATCGTATCTTCACCAACTTTAGCCACAACGACTACATCTTTCTCTCCCGATGTAGTTGTATCTACTGGAGTTTCATAAGTAAATTCCGTTCCATCTGGATATTCACCCGGTGTGATACTTTGTTTAGCTTCTGGTTGTTTATTAGCTTTATCAGCCACAACGTATTGTGGAATACTGTCAACTACACGTACTGTTGCTGGAACTCTTACTAGTTCATTTCCATTTTCATCAGTAACAATAACCTTAACTTCTTTATCTCCAGTTGATGATGTATCTGGTTCTTTTTCGTAAGTGAATTTAGAACCAGCTGGATAATCATCTGGATTGATACTATCTTCTGCTTTTGGAGCTTCTTTTGGATCTACTGGGACAATTTGTGGATATCCTTCAACAACTTTAATCGGTACATTAACAATTTCTTCACGTTTATTATCCCCTGAACCGTATGTCACTGTCACAGGAGCTGTTAATGTGTCATCCCCAACTTTATCAGTTGTATCAGGAAGTTTAGTTTCATCTACTGTTTTCTCATTTCCTTTAGTAGTAACAGCATCTTTTAATTTTTCTGAAGATGGTTTATCTCCTTCTACTACATAAACAGGTTTTGCAGTTGAAACTCGTGGTTTAACTTTAATTGTAAACTCTTGATCTATTTCTTTCTTAGTATCAAACGTTGGATCCTGATCAAATGGATTATCTACAACATCATATCCCATAGATTTCAAAACGTCAACACGTGCTTGAACTTTTTCTTCTGGAATTTTATCTCCTGATTTACCAGCAAGATCATCAATATTATATTTCGTATCTAATGGTGTTTCAACACCTTCATCATCTACTGAAACAAATTTAACTTTTGCTTTTTGATCATCTTTGTCGTAGGTAATCTTGATGTTTGCTTTTGGATCCGTAATTTGTGGTGGTTTATAACCTTCTTCTGGATTTGCAGGATTTACTGGTTCTAATGGTGTTCCATTTCCATCTTTTGGAGTATATCCAGCTTTATGAGGAATAATTTGCGTAATTTCACCAGTCTTGGTTGGATCATTTGGATCGTTAGGGAATGGAATCGGATCTCCATCCTTACCAGTGGCTGGATCAACAGGAATCCAGCTTCCAATCTTCGTATAAGTAACTTTATCCGTTTCATCAGGGATTACTTTTGTATCTTTTGCAGGGGTTGCAGCTTCTTTAGCTGGAATTTCTTTTTTATCAGCAATATATCCTGGTAGAACATCTACTCCAACTTTATCCCATGTTTTATTTGGACTTTCCCAATCTGTATAGCTTACTTCTTTTGTGACAAGATTAACGGTTGCTTTTCTTGTGAATGGTACCGTTTGAACAGTATCATCCTTAGCTTTTTCTTCAGCTGCTGTATCTGAATCTTTCTTCACATAAGAAATCACACGTTTAGCGGTCGTATTCAAGTCAGATTCAGCCAAGCCTTCAGGCCATTTCAATTCTGGATTCTCTCCATTAGGATCTACTGGGCTGTCTTTTTCATGTGGTGTTGATGAAGGTACTTCAATAATTCTAGGTTTAACCACAATTTTGAATGTTTGAGAAGGTGCTGGTGTACCATCTTGTGCATTGATATCTTCCTTGTCATCAAAAATTGGATGATGATTATCCTGAGTATTATAGTCATCACTTTCTACTTCATAACCTTGGTTCTTAAGTTCTTTGATTTTGTTGTCAACATCTGTACTTGCTGGTAATTCTGAACCAGATTTACCTGTTAAATCAAAGCTAGAAACTACTTCATTTGCGGCTCCATCGACTTTCTTCTCAATCACTACTTTAGCTGTTTGAGTAGAAGGTGTATATGTAATTGGTGATTCCCCAAATTTATCCGTTGGTGTAAATCCATCTGGAACTTTATAGCCTTGAGTTGGATCATTTGGATTTTTCGGTGTCAATTCTTGTCCATTATATACTGGAGTATAACCTGGAACATATGGAATTGTTATCGTGCTAAAATCACCTGGAACTGTTGGATCAGTCGGGTTATTTGGATAAGAAATCTTATCTGGTGCTCCTTGTGGTTTCTTACCTGCTGGATAGTTAGGTACAAATGAACCAATTTCTTTATAAAGAACTTTCTTCACTTCAGAAGTTGCTGTTCCATTTTGTGCTGGCTTAGGAGCATCTTTTTCTGGAACAAGTTTATCCGCATTATCCACTAACAAATAATTATTAATAACTGGAGATTCAACTGAGTTATACTTACCATTAGTACCATCTGCTTTAGCATCAGTTAGTTTATCCGCTTCATTGTAAACTTCCCAATCAGAGTAAGTTACTTCTTTTGTTTCAGGATTAACTGTTGCTGTACGTTTGTAAGTTACTTTTTGCACCTTTTCAGCATATAAAGGAGTAGCATTATCTTTGTTTGCATCTTCTTCTTTTAGATACTTAATTGTACGTGTTACTTCTTTAACTAAGTCCTCACGAGTAACTCCTGCTGGATATTTACCAAGATTTTCATCTCCTTCTTTTACAGGTGTATCTGCTGTTTTTGGAGATACTGGAGCTGTTGTGCTTGGATTTGTTGGATCAGTTGTTACTGTTGGGTCTACTTTAATTAAGTCTAAGACATGAACAGTGACATTTGTTTCTGTTGATTTCTTACCTTCACTATCAGTTGATTGAACTTTTACAGTGTAATCTCCAACTTTAGTTGTATCTAGGTTACCTGCATCACTTACTGCGATTGTTGGTTTTGTAGCATCAACTCCATCACGATCATCTTCTAAGTCAGTTGCAGATGGTTTAGCTTTTTCTAAAACTTTATCATTGTTCCATTTATCAGCTTCTTTAGTTTTGTAAACATATAAATCTTTTTTCTCAACTGCTACTGTTGGAGCTTCGTTTAATACGTTAGCATAAGCTGGATCTGATTCGTTACCTGCTTTATCAAGCACAGTGACTTTGATACGTTTGTCCGGATTTGTTGTCTCATTCGCTTCTGTCAAATCTGTACCTGCTGGAACTGGAACAACTAATTTACCATCACGTACTTCAACTTTTGTCGTACCATTATACCAACCATCAGCTTTCTTCGTTAGAGTAATTGGTGTTTTGCTATTTGGTAAAGTAACTTTTAATGAAGTTAATCCACCAATTGCACGTTCAATATTTTTTACTTCTGTATCAGCATTTCTATTTGTTCCATTGTTTGCATCATTATCTGCTATGTCTTTTCTTTCTCTTGCTTCATTTGTTAATTCAGTATTTTTTTCTGTAGGAAGAGAAACTAGCAATTCTTTCACTTGATTTTTATCAGTTTTTTCGCCATTAATACTATCTGTATGGACTGGTTCCACTGTAGGAGCAACAGGTTTGACAGTATCAATATAAATTGTTTTATTATAGTAGTAATCAGGATTATCTGTATTTCTCAATCCATCCACCACAGGATGATAAATACCATTTGCATTTGATACATCACCAGTATTTAGAATTTTATTATTCTGAGCATCATTTAGACCATTTGGTAAAAATGTTTTAACCTTAAATGTAGCGGTACCACGATAATTATCTGAAGTTGTAAATGGTACTCTGAATTTACGTACACCATCATTCTGTCCATTATTAGAACCAACACCAACATACGGCGTATCACCATTGTTAGATTTTGATGTGTTATATTTTATTCTTAATTTTCTAGTAGTTGGATCCCAAGATATATTTTGTGGAGCAATAGGAGTATCGCCAAACCATACCCATCCCGTTGGGTTTTTAATATTATCTGGAAGTTCCACTCCTTCTGGAATTTCTATTTCTGTTTCTGCTGAACCATAAAGACGGATACCACCCACACTATTTACAGTAAATTCAAATTCACCGGTTTGTTTTGACTTATAAAGAGAGTCCTCTCCATACTTTCCTTCTTGTCTATTACTTTTAACATTAGTAGTCATTTCCGTACCAGTACCTACTGCTAGGTTAACTGCACCGACAAAATAACCATCAGTTACAGTACTGTTTGATTTTTCTAGATATGAATTATTAATAGCTGTACCATCATCTAAAGCTTCTATCTCTACTTTTATTCTACTTGTAGTTTTTGGAATTTCATAAATAGCACGATATTCAGTCCATCCATCTCCATTACCACCACTACCAGTCGGAGTGGAAATATGTTCACTTTCCATTTTTTCCCCGATTGTACGATCGTCTCTTATGCTAGAAATCTTTTCACCTGTAGCAGCATCATAAACAGTTATCTTAACTCTTTCACCAGTTCCTGCTGTTCCAGCGTTTCCGTAGGCACCACCAGTAATGGCACTCAAAAGAACCCTAGAATTACCATTAACAGGATATTCTTTAGAAATTTTTGTTCCCTTTTTACCCAATTCTAAATAATATCCTTTTGGTAAATTATGTGTACCTACCACACCTGAATGGTTAACACCATTTGCATAGTTTTGATTAGCCGCATTTACTCCTAATGGATTCCCTGGAACAGGAACTTCATTATCTCTTTGAGGTATTACGCCATTTAAATCATATATTTTAGAAGGTGTAGGATCAAATCCTGCTGGTCTATTAGGCGATACATTAGTAGGTGTCTCTGGCTTAATAGCTGTAACTTTCTCCCCACCTTCAATTTTCCAGCCATTCAATGCGTTATGATTATTTGCATCATCTGCTGTAATTTCTTTTTCTTTCCAATTATAAGTAAGGCTTCCTAGAATTTCTGTTGTACCACCTTGAGATGCGGTGCTTCGTGACCATTGCTTCCTTACTTCTCTATTTTTTTCTGTAGCATTACTGAAATCAATATCTCCAAATTGATTTTTTGCACTTTCAAATACACCATCAGCTGGGTTATTTCCTGATCCTAATTTATTATTATTCGTTGGCCCTTCTTTTGCAGGAATTATCGGATTTACAGTCGTATCAGCTCTAAACCCACTTTCCCCTTTACCAGGAATTGCTTTTCCGTTTCGTGGATCTTGGTTTTTATTTGTTTTTTCTACTTTAGCTTCTGTTTCTGATTTATCTTCTACAGCAGGAGACACTTTTGGCATGCTCTCAATTACAAAAGCCTTTTCTCCTAATCTTGCAACAGTTTTATCTACCTCTGCCTGAGTTGCTTTATCATTTGCTGATAAAGCTTGAGCTTCTAATAGTGCTGCCTTTGCATCCTCAATAGTTTTTGATGTTTTATTACTAATTTCAACTTTATCGATAGCTGATTGAATACGTGAAATCGCTTCTGATAACTTACTGAAGTCTACCTTTGCAATATTTTCTGGTGCTACCCTATCTTCATTAACTAAAGCTTCAGCTGAAGTTACTACTGGTTTAGAAACTGGATCTTTAGAAGGAATTTCTTTTCCCTTAGCATCAGAGCTCGCAACATTCTCTTCGTGATTTAGGTTTTCTTGAGATGGCGATGACTGTTGATTAGACAAATTTGAGCTCGTTCTTGCATCGTTTCCTTGAATAGTGTCAGCTTTTGCAGTGGCTCCACCTCCAAACATCATAAGCGCTGCAATCGCTACTGATGCTGCACCAAAACTATACTTTCGGATTGAAAATCGTTGAACTTTTTGTCCATGATATTTTTTTATTCGTGAGTACATTACTACTCCTTTACTTATATTTTTATTTACATCAAGAAAAGTCAGTAAAATCCTCAAATTGATACTAAGAAAATCCCTGACTTCACCTATTGTATAATAAACATAATAACTCTATCCATTCATTATGTCAAGCAATTCGATATTTTAATCGATGTTAATATATAAACAAGCAAAGATAATTAATAGCTTCAGAAATATGATTAACAACTTTCAAAAAAGATTAAAAATTATTTCATATTTACATAGAAAAAGGAGCGGATATGATATCCTACTCCTTATTCTTATCAGAAAATCTAATTAGAATTAGTCTTCTTTTTTCTTGCGAGCAACAAGTCCAAATCCACTCAAGACACCTGAAAGTCCAAGTGCTGCTAGGCTAGCATTGTCTGCTGTACCAGTGTTTGGAAGTTCTGCTTGTCCTTTAGCTTCTGATGAAGCTGCTGGAGCTTGTGGTGCTTTACCATTTACTGGTGCTGATGGCATCGTTGGAGTTGCTGGGTTAGCCGGTGTTGTTGGGTTAGTTGGATTAGCCGGAGCAACCGGTGTTGCTGGGTTAGCTGGGGCAGCTGGGGTTGCTGGGTTAGCCGGTGTTGTTGGTTGACTTGGGTCTGTCGGTTTCACCGGACTTGTTGGGTTTGTTGAAGGTGTTGATGGAGAACCTGGTTGAGATGGAGTGAGTGAGCCTCCATTTGTAGTACCTTCTTTGACTTCTTTATAAACGTAAGTTACTTCTGTTGTTCCTTCTGTTACTTTACCATTTTCATCACCTTTAGTTGAAGTTGGTACTAATACGTATAGTTTTCCATCTTTCGTAGTGATTGTAGCTGGTTTGTTGTCAGTTGTGTCATATGCTGAGCTTACTGATCCGTCTGTAGTATCTTTAACGTCTTCTGCGATTGTGTTACCCGCTTCGTCTACATAATGAACGACTACGTTTCCTTTAATTTCTTTGTACACATATGTTACTTCTGTTGTTTTACCTGCTTCAACACTTCCGTTTTCGTTACCTTTAGTTGATGCTGGTACTAATTCGTATACTCTTCCTTCTGCAGTTGTAATACGAGTTGGTTTCATATCATTATCAGTAGTGTTGTAAGCAGCTCCTGGTTTACCGTCTTTGGTATCAACAGCGTCAGTTTGGATTGTGTTTCCAGCTTCGTCTACATAGTGAACTACTACTTGTCCTGCTTTTTCGTAAACGTAAGTTACTTCAGTTTTACCTTCTACTACATCTCCTGTTTCAGGTTTAGAATCGTCTTTAACAGCTTTTTCTGTTAAGTAATATTTAACACCATCTTTTTCGATTGTTGCTGGTTTATTGTCAGTTGTATCGTATTTAGCGTTTAGAGAAGCACCTTTAGTATCTTCTTTATCTTCAGCAATCACGTTGCCTTCTGTGTCAACGTAGTGAACTACTACATCTCCAGTTACTTCTTTATAAACGTAAGTAACTTCTGTTGTTCCTTCTGTTACTTTACCAGACTCTTCACCCTTAGTTGAAGTTGGTACAAGTACATATACTTTACCATCTTTTGTAGTGATTGTAGCTGGTTTGTTGTCACTTGTGTCATATGCTGAGCTTACAGATCCGTCAGTCGTATCTTTAACGTCTTCTGCGATTGTGTTACCCGCTTCATCAGTGTAATGAACGACTACGTTTCCTTTCACTTCTTTGTAGACATAAGTCACTTCAGTAGTCTTACCTGCTTCAACATCACCAGTTTCGTTACCTTTAGTTGATGCTGGGACTAATTCGTATACTTTACCTTCTGAAGTAGTGATACGAGTTGGTTTCATATCGTTATCAGAAGTATCGTATTTAGCTCCTGGTTTACCATCTTTAGTATCAACAGCGTCAGTTTGAAGAGTGTTTCCAGCTTCGTCTACGTAATGAACAAGAACGTTTCCTGCTTTTTCGTATACATAAGTGATTTCTGTAGTTCCTTCTACAACAGCACCGTTTTCTGGCTTAGAACCGTCTTTCAATTCTTTAGCTGTTAAGTAGTATACAGTTCCATCTTTTTCAAGTTTAGCTGGTTTGTTGTCAGTTGTATCATATTTCTCACTTAGTGATCCATTTTCTACATCTTTCGTATCGTCAGCTAATGTGTTTCCTTCTGTATCAACGTAGTGAACGACTACATTACCAGTGATTTCTTTGTAGACGTAAGTTACTTCTGTAGTTTCACCAGCTTTAACTTTACCTGTTTCATCACCTTTAGTTGATTGAGGGATTAACTCGTATACTCTTCCTTCTGGAGTAGTGATACGGTTTGGTTTCATTCCGTTATCAGCAGTGTTGTAGTCTGAGTTTGGTTTACCGTCTTTTGTATCAACAGCATCTGCTTGAATAGTGTTACCTTTTTCGTCAGTGTAATGAACGACTACTTGTCCAGCTTTTTCGTAAACGTATGTTACTTCTGTTTTACCTTCTACTACGTCTCCGTTTTCTGGTTTAGAGTCATCTTTAAGAGCTTTTTCTGTTAAGTAGTAAACAGTTCCGTCTTTTTCGATTTTCTCTGGTTTGTTGTCAGTTGTATCGTATTTAGCGTTTAGAGAAGCACCTTTCGTATCTTCTTTATCTTCCGCAATTACGTTACCTTCTGTATCAACGTAGTGAACGACTACATCTCCAGTTACTTCTTTATAAACATAGGTTACTTCTGTAGTTCCTTCAGTAACCTTACCAGTTTCAGCACCTTGAGTTGCTGTTGGTACTAATTGGTAAACTTTGCCTTCTGGAGTCGTAATACGTTCTGGTTTCATTCCGTTATCAGAAGTATCATATGGTGTGCTAATTGATCCATCTGTTGTATCTTTAGCATCTTCAGCAATTTTATTTCCTGCCTCATCTGTATAGTGAACTACTACATTACCTTTTACTTCTTTATAAACGTATGTTACTTCTTTAGTTTGACCTGATTCTACAGTACCTGTTTCATCACCTTTAGTTGATGCTGGGACTAGTTCGTATACTTTTCCTTCTGCAGTTGTGATACGAGTTGGTTTCATTCCGTTATCTGCAGTGTTGTATTCAGAACCTGGTTTTCCATTGTCAGTATCTTTAGCACCTGAAGCAATATCTTTACCGTCTGCAGTTCCTACTAATGGAGTTCCGTCTTCTGTTTGGTAATTAACGATGACTGATCCAGCTTTTTCATAAACGTAAGTTACATCAGTTTTACCTTCAACTACGTTTCCAGTTTCTGGTTTAGAATCATCTTTAAGACCAGCTTTTGTAATGTAGTATACAGTTCCGTCTTCTGCAGTGATTTTTTCTGGTTTGTTATCAACAGCAGTATCATATTTTTCGCTTAGAGATGCACCTTTAAGGTCGTCTTTATCAGCTGCGATTTTGTTACCTTCTGTGTCAACATAGTGAACTACTACATCACCAGTTACTTCTTTATAAACGTATGTTACTTCTTTAGTTTCTCCAGCAACAACTTTACCAGTTTCTTCACCTTTAGTTGCTGTTGGTACTAATTCGTATACTTTGCCTTCTGCAGTTGTGATACGAGCTGGTTTCATTCCGTTGTCAGAAGTATCATAATCTGATCCTGGTTTTCCATCTACAGTGTCTTTAGCACCTGAAGCTACATTTGCACCAGCTGGGTCAACACCTACTAATGGAGTTCCATCTTCTGTTTGATAGTTAACGACTACTTGTCCAGCTTTTTCATAAACATAAGTTACTGTAGTTGTTCCTTCTACTACGTCTCCAGTGGCTGGTTTAGAATCATCTTTCAATTCTTTAGCTGTTAGGTAGTATTTAACACCGTCTTTGGTGATTTCAGCTTTTTTGTGGTCTGCTGTGTCGTATTTAACGTTTAGAGAAGCATCTGTTTCGTCTTTTTCGTCTTCTGCGATTACGTTACCTTCAGTATCTTCATACTTAACGACAACATTACCTTTTACTTCTTTATAAACGTAGGTTACTTCTTTCGTTTCACCTGCAACAACTTTACCAGTTTCTTCACCTTTAGTTGCTGTTGGTACTAATTCGTATACTTTACCTTCTGCAGTTGTAATACGGTTTGGTTTCATTCCGTTGTCTGCAGTGTTGTAGTCAGTTCCTGCTTTAGCGTCTGTAGTGTCTTTAGCACCTGAAGCTACATTTGCACCATCTGCAGTACCTGTTAATGGAGTTCCGTCTTCTGTTTGGTAGTTAACGATTACTGATCCAGCTTTTTCGTAAACGTAAGTTACTGTAGTTGTTCCTTCTACTACGTCTCCAGTAGCTGGTTTAGAACCATCTTTCAGTTCTTTAGCTGTTAAGTAATATTTAACACCATCTTTCTCGATAGATTCTTTTTTGTGGTCAGCTGTATCGTATTTAACATTTAGAGAAGCATCTGTTTCATCTTGTTCATCATCAGCAAGTGTGTTACCTTCAGTATCTTCATACTTAACAACTACATTACCTTTAACTTCTTTATAAACATATGTTACTTCTTTAGTTTCTCCAGCTACTACTTCACCTGTTTCTTCACCTTCAGTTAAGTCTGGAACTAATTCGTATACTTTGCCTTCTGCAGTTTTAATACGAGTTGGTTTCATTCCGTTATCGGCAGTGTTATAAGCTGTACCTGGTTTACCATTATCAATGTCTTTTGCACCTGATTCTACAGTTTTACCAGCTCCATCTTCGTCTACTACTGTTCCTGCAAGTGGAGTTCCATCTTCAGTTTTGTAGTTAACGATTACTGATCCAGCTTTTTCATAGATGTAAGTTACTTTTGTAACACCTTCTACTACTGTTCCTGTTTCAGCTGGTGATGTAGTTTCTGTACCATTTACAGATGTCATTGTGTTTGCTTCGTTTAGGTAGTAAACATTTCCTTGTGCATCTGTAAGTTTTTGAGGTTTTTCAGTTTCATTTTCTTTAGTGTTGTAAGGTACGTTTTTAGAAGCTGTAGTACTACTTACAATTACATCATTCCCATCAGCATCAACATAGTATTTCTCAGTTACTACTTCAGCTACTGTTTCAGGAGTATCAGTGTAAGGAGCTTTTAATTCTGTTCCGTCTTCTGTTTGGTAGTTAACGACTACAGAACCTTTTTTCTCGATTTCACGAGTTTTTTCTTCTGCATAAGTGTAAGTGATTGTTGTAGTACCACTTGCTAAACGGTATGCACGAAGAGGAGTGATTTCGTCACGGTAAGAATACTCTTCAACTTCCGGCGAAGGATCAGAAAATTTAAGAAGAAAATCACTACTATCTTCTAAAGTACTTGTTTCTTGATCAGTAACGCTTGCTATATCAGCTGTTATATCACTTGTAGGTCTTCCTTTATCATCAACTTGATCTCCCTTATCAGCACTAATCTCCAGAGGACCACCAGTTTTTGCCGCCATTCCTAAAGTAATATATCGTTTGAAATTAAGGAGGTTATCTTCAAATCCTTTTTCTTGAAGATATGCAAGATAGTTTTTTACAAGAGTTTTGTTTGCTTCTCCTGTTAAAGTATCTGGAGCCGCTTTAAAGTTTTGTACCATTGCATATGTTCTATTTAAAGTAGCCCCAGTTCCATCTTTATCATCTGCTACATTATCACTAGATGACAATTGTATCTGTGCTGTTAAAGAGAAACTCTCAGTTTTAGCTGTTACATAGGTATTTTTCTCAAGGACGAAAACATAATCACCTTCTTTGATTCCACCATCAGCTGTTACGTTAGCTGAAGTGAAGTTTTTTGCTGTTGCTTCTCCAGCTTTGAAAGCTTCTATCATCTTAGCATCAGAAGTGATCGCACCTGAATCAGCTTGTACATATTTACCATATGTTCCTTTTCCTGTTTGTTCAACAATCCAAGCTTTTCCACCAGGTTTTACAGTATCATAAGTGATTTTACCTTCTGCGTTACTTAACCCTTCTGGAGTCAATTTCGCAGTTACATCACCTAGAGTTGTGTCAGAGTACACTCCTCCACCGTTTCCAGTAGTTTCAACCTTAGGTTCTCCGATTAGGTGGTAAGTCTTCCCATCTTTTTCGATTGTTTCTTTCTTACCATTTTCTTTAGCGTCGTTTAGGTCGCTAGCTTCTGCATCACCACCTGTAGTTCCTTTGAAAACTTCTCCTGATTTACCGTATACATCGTATGGTGTTTCAATCGTTTTATCAGCACCAGAGTTTTGGTTTTTGTTTTCTTCTAATACAGTATTACCCTCAGCAGTTACATATTTGTAGTCTACTTTTCCAGTTTTAGTAATTGTATTTGTTCCCTCTGCAGTTGGATCAGTTGAAAATGCCCTACCTGCATCTGGGTTCTCAATATTAGCTGTATCTACAATTACTGACCCCTTATCATTTGAGATCGTTGTTGTGTTGTCGCTGTTTTCTGTCATCGCTGCTTCTGCAATATGGGGTTGTCCTGCCATTGCAAGGGCTGCACCGACAATCAGACCGACTGTACCGATTTTGACTGAGTCTGAACGACCGTCTTTAAACTTACGAATGGAAAATTTTTCTTTTTTATTTATAAACATCTTCATCATCCTTTTTTTATTGTATAATTTTTATTTTTAAGCTGTTATTATGCTAATACTTGCTTGAAAACTTCAAAATTAGACACTTAATTTTAACACTTTAAAACCTCTTATACAAGGAATTTGAATACTTTTTGATCATTCAAACTATAGTTTTTTGCTATATTTATATATAAAAAATCCATATAGCGTATGGATTTACATATTTTAAAATATACATTTATGCTACCAGCCAAGTGAAACCCTTTCAAACTGACAACCCAAGCGTCGCAATTCTTTTTGACGGTCCTCATAGTAGGGGAGGGAAATGCCTGTAATGGTCACATGGGGAAGGTCTTTCAAGTGCAGGCTGACGGATGAGGTAAAATGATAGACATGAACGAACTCGTATTCTTGAAAGAGTTGGGCTAGAACATCTTCAAAGATCAACTCCGTCTCCAAGTAGGTCACATCAGGGATAGTGAAGGTTTCCTTGGGATGGGGTATATAGAGGTCAATGGCCAAGGCCTTGGCATAGGTACTGATAAAGCGGATGGAGATCTGATCGTCCTCTTCAGAGAACTTTTGCCCCAGCAGAACCTTGACTGTCTTGCCATTTGAAACAGGAGCTTGAGGCAGGTTAAAAAAATGCTCCAGATAAACTAGCTTTTCTCTAGCCACGACATGGTAGTCGCTGCGATAGAGAGTATAGTGCTTTTCCGTCCGCTCAATCAAGTCATCTCTGGTCAAGCCCAAAGAGCCCACCTGACTGGGTTGAAGGGGCCAAGCATACATACCCAAGGGATAAATATCCGCATAGCCATCATCGAAACTCATGAGGTGCTGGTAAGTAGAGCTAGCAACCAAGTCTAGAATCAATCTATTGTCAAAACTAGCATAAAAGATAGTGTCATAGTCTCCCGCCAGCTCCTGACAAATCTGAGCCAAGTCCGCTGCCGTCTGAGGATAGTAAACATGGTCAAAATCCTTTGCATAATGCTCCTGACGAGCATTTTTGACAGGACTGACATAAAGGCTAACAAAGTCCTGATCAGGATAGAGTCCTTTGATATGCTGTGCAATCTTGGCCTGCAAGGGCGTTGTGGCAATGATGAGGTGTTTCATCTCTTTGATTCTCCTAGGTGGTGATGTTGCAGCAAGGTCTCAACGACTTCAAAGTCCAAGGCATCATCGATATCATAAGAATAGAGTTTGGGCATTTCATAGGCTACTGTCTTATCTGTGTAAAAGGTCTCATCTCGTAGGTAAAGGTCCTTGCGAGAAATCCAAATACTACCGTTGGGATAGTAATAGACAGGCTCTTTCTGCCGAGCATAGTGCTTGGAAACCTGAGGCGGACGGATAAATGATGACTCCGCCAACTGCAAGTAAAGACTACGACTCTTATCCGCCTTGACACAGGAAATCAAATGGTCGGCACCAGACTGACAGTAGAGTTGGTAGGACTCGATGAGATGCTCTACCTCTCTAAGAGGTGAAGTCACCTGTAGATTGACAAAGACCTGCTCTTCCTCAAAGGGCTGTAAAAAGTCGCGCAAGGTTTCTAAGCTAGAGGTTGTTGCCAAGGCCAATTCTTTTGGTCTGTGGACACAACGAATCTCTGGATAGGCTTGACGACAGAGTTCTAGATAGGCTAGTGAGTCTGAGGAGACCCAGATGTCACTAAATAGCTTGGAGGCTAGAGCGACTTCTATGGTATAGAAAACCAAGGGTTTGCCTGCAAGCTGTTTGATATTTTTATCCACTAAGCCGCGTGAACCCGAACGGATCAAAATGACGGCTATGGGTTTAGATGTTGCTTTCATATAGTCTTCCTAGAAATGAGATAAAAAGAGCAGATAAAGTAGTAATGATGCTATTTAACCAAGGATTTGGGTTGGCAAAGAAACCACTGTAATGATAGAGGACCAAGGCTCCTAGACTAAAGACCAGATAGATTTTAGCTAGTTGTAAACTCGGTTTTTTGAGGAGTAAGACCAAGAGGTACAAACCGCCAATCACACCTAAAGTCAGACCCATAAAGCCGTTAATCCATTCGTAGATGGAGTAGATTCCTGCACTCATGAGTAAGAGGCAGAGGAGCCAGGACAGACCTGCTAAGACAAAGGATAGGAGGCTTGGCGACCAGCGAATTTTTGTCCAAGCGAAATCCAACTTCAAGCAGGTCACGATTGCATTCATACTAGAAGAAACTGTGGATTGACCTGCTGCCAAGAGAGCCAGCATGATGAAACTACCAAACCAAGGTGCCAGACTCTCCCGAGCGTAAGCAATGAGGACAGGATTGGTCGATCTGGTAGCGAAATTTTCCTGACGAATCAAGCAGCCAATCAGATAGAGTAGACTAGCAATCCCAAAGGACAAGAGTCCCTGTAGCCATAAGATTTTTCCAATCTTCTGACGCCCTATTTTGCTATTAAAACGTTGGACGATATCCTGCGAAGAAACGTAGGAAAACAAGCTACTAAAACCTGCTCCTGCAACTAAGATAAAGACCATCTTCCCATCCAGAGTCTCTGCAAAGTGAGATAGCTGTTGACTGCTATTCACGACTAAACCAGATTGGGCAATTCTTGGTAGAAAGAGGGCCAATATAGCCAGTAGGACCAAGCCTTGAAAGAAGTCCGTCCACAGCACAACCCAGAGACCACCCCTTGCCAGATAATAGACCGTCAAAAGAAGGAGTAAACCTGACAAGACCAGCTAATTGATAGGGATAAAGGGCTCTAAGGCTTGAGACAACAAGTAGGTCACCACTGCTATTCGCCCCAACTGGTAGAGGATGAAAAGTCCTGAAGCCAGTGAACGAATGCCAGCCGATTGAAACTTATCCTCTAAAAGATGATAGGCTGTCTCGTAGTTTCCCTCTTGATAGAGGGGAAGAAAATAGCGATGAGCTAGCGGGATGGCTAGAAAGATACCACACTGGGCAAACCAAAGATAGGACCTGCCTGTATAGGCATTCCCCACCAGAGTCAGAAAGGAAATGGGGCTGAGTAAGGTCGCAAAGACTGAGAAGGCCAAAACCGTCACTGGAACAGCTTTCTTAACCTGATAATAGTCCTCTTCGCTCCCTTTTTTCCAATAGGCAATCCAGGAAATCAAGTAGAAATAGAGCAATAGGGTGACTAGAATTCCCAACATCCTAGAAGTTCCTATCTAATAGTTCTCTGTATATTTGAGCTACTTTTTCCAGAGAATAGCGAGAGGCTAAGGCTAGATTTTTTTCATTCGATAGATAAAAATCAGGCTCTTCCATCTCTTCTATCTTTTGAATCAACTCTGATTTGGTTTTAAACAAGTTGATGGCATTGGACTGGCCAGCATAGAAACGATGGGCAATCTCCACATCTGATAACAAGGCTAACAAACCTTGACTCAAGGCTTCAACACAGGCGTTGGCAAATAACTCTGTGTAACTTGCAGACAGATAGCATTGGTGCATATGATAAGGCACTTCGTTAACGATACCTTTAAAGTGAATGGTTGGCGGAAGATCATATTGATTCTGTAATTCTGCTAGACGTTCCTCTGAGCCACCATAAAAGGTAATCTGGGCCTTGGAGCCACGTTTGTAGAGTTCGATAAAAGCTTCAATGACAAGTTCAACGTTCTTACCTTCTCCCATATGACCCACCAAGCAATAGTCCAAAACAGGTCCGATTTTTCTTAGCTGACCTACTTTTTCTGTAAACATTGGTGGTAAAAACTTAGTGTCATACCCTTGTTTCGCCAAAGTATCAGTCAAAACCTCACTGGCAACTAGGTATTTGTTTGTCTTGCGCAGATTGGCGAGGCGTAAATCTCGCATGACATTTTCATGGACGACTTCATAATAATTTTTATCCGTGTTTTCCATGTAACGCCAAAGGCTGGGTTTGGGAACGATTTGTTGGTCACGGATGAAGAGGTCGGTCTGTTTTGCCCATTTGGCTAAGAACTTGACCAGCAAGTCCTCTTCAGAACGGATTTCTCCTCCTATGCGGTAGATGTATTCTGGGTAAAAGATAGTGACAGGAGAAGGTTCTTTGAAGGGATCGATAAAGCGTCCTTCCAGGGCCAGTTCTCCATTTTCATGATACCAACGAAGTTCCTTTTCCTTGAAATCTTCAAACAAGAAGGGACCCTTGGTATAGTAATATCTCCCCGAGCCATCTCCTAGGGTAACAGAGGCCACAAAGCCATCTTCATTGAGCTCCACCTGATCTCCATCTGCTAGCGTTAGACTTTCTGGTCTCACTGATAAGTCTGCATGGCCTATATCTGAAAAACTATGCGGAACACAGAGCAATTCCTTTTCTAAAAATCCTAACTTAATCAAGTCTTTCTTCCAGTCAGGACGAAGCTGAGGACTCGAAACGAGGTGGACATACTCCAAACCTAGATGGCGTGCTATGCGGGCTCGATAGACCTGGGTACTCTCAAAGCCATAGCGATGGATTTCCTTGACTGGATGGATAGTGACAATTCTCGACATGCTATACACTCTTTCTCTATTATTTACTTCTTACAGACGAAAAACCACCCTCACAAAAAGGCGAGGGTGGTTCATCCGTTACAATGCTTGGGGATTTCCTAGCAAGTTCCCCCTCAAAAGGACTTTATGCTATTCTATCACAAAGACTGACCATCTGCAAGACAGACTGGCTTAGACAGGATAGCTTGAGGGAGTTTTCTTATTGTTTATAAATCGATTCTCTGAAATCATCTGTGCTACGTAGGTAGGCATTGTAGATTTTTTGTTTTAACAAGTGTACCCAGCTTGCAGGTGCATGGTCGGTTGCACGATCAATGTTAGCTACATCTTTTGCCATTGCTTGATCGATGAGTTCTTGCATTTGGGCAGCTGAACGGATTGTAATCTCTTTGCTGCTGTTTGGTACACCAAGTTCATACTGAATAGTGATTGGTTTCAACTGGTCTTGCTTGCGAATACGTTTATTAAACATATCCTTCTTGAAATCAGACCATGAAACGTATTGGTTGGCAAAGACATTTTTCAAGACGAGACTATCAGTAATGAGTCCCACATCTTTCCTAAGCCAATCTGAATAGGTAATGTCCCCGTTTCGTTTAGCTTCTTCTACATATTGGTTGGATACATATGGTAAGAACCCATCTTGATAACCTTTTTCTGCCAACAATTCGTAGGCTGTCTTTCTAAACATGATGTCACCAGGCGCACCCTTTGGATTACTGAGGGCAGCATAAATCGGTGAGAACATGCTGATCAGATGATAGCCATTACGAGTATAGTCACTCTTATCACGGTATGCCCGACGGTTGATGATATTATTGTCAATCAAGGCATCAAGACTGGTTAGTTTACTTACTTCAGCATCTGTCAATGGACGAACAGAGTTTCCAGCATGAGTTTGTTTATGGTACTTGTCCTCAATGTAGAAATTCTCTATTTTTCTAAACCATTTTTTCTTAACATCATTTGACTTAGTTAAAATGGCATTGGCTTCCATAGCATCCAAGGTATACAAGACATCGTACATACCGTGCACATACTCTTGCAAGGCTGCAGCTGATGTAAAGCGACTTGTCGGGTCATAAGTATGCAAGCGAGTTGGTGAATCCTTATCCCCTTTATAGAGGGTATTCAAGACAATAGCATCCTTATCTAAACTGTCAGCAGATTGCAACAGTCCTAAGGCATACAACTCTGCTCCCAATCCTTCCCGACGACCTTTTCCTTCAAAGTAAATATGTCCGTCAGAATTGTGAACCATTTCATGAGTATAGACAGATGTTCCGTATTTATCCAACAAGCGGTCGCTGACATAGTGAACCTCAGAACCGTTGGCATAAGCTCCAGCTCCCTTACTTTCCCCATACCACTTACCAGTTGGTCCAAAGAAGTTGTAGATCGAATCAATGGTCTTATCAGACAGGGTAGCCCAATAATACTTGCTATTGCTATCTTTCATACCAAAGCCATCTGAAACCATGATCGAACGGAAGAGTTTTTCTTTGTATTCTGGTGAAAGGAGGTGGTACCAGATATCGTAGTGGTCTCGTTGCCATTCAGCCGACTGGTTGACCTTAGCACGAACATACTGACGCAGTTCTTCTCCTGACAAGACTGTATTATTGACACGGTCACGGTAGCGTTCGTAGCCACCAAAGGCCAAGGTAGAAAGATTTGAAATCACATAAACATCTTCTTCTGGCAATGTTAATAAAGGTAGGAGCATGTTTTTTACTTTCCAACTTGGTGCCGTAATACGATCATAGACTCCCAGTGTATAGTTACTATCTGGTGTAGCTGACTCTTGTTTAGCACGCACTTCTGGAATCGCTGACTTACTCTCTACTATATAGACCTTGGTATTCGTCTTCAACCATTCATTATTGGTTTTAGTTGGTAGGAAGAGTTTTCTGTAAGACTCTAGTAAATCCGTCACTGTCTTGCGACCTTTTGCAGCAGCCAGTGTTGTTTCATAGGCACTTATATTATTTGATGCTTTGAGATTTTCCATACCGCTCTGACCTAGGGCAATGATAGTATCTAATGTTGAAGCTGTGCTATTGCCATCAAAGTCAAACTTATAGGTATTGAGGTCCTTGGTGTTGATGTGATCGTAGTTGATATTGTACCAGCGATTGAGGTAAGTCAAACCAAGCAAGAAAGCTTCCTTGTTGTTCTTGATTTTCTCGCTGATGTAGGTTGCTACACTATCTCCCATCGTATTGATAGACTTGTCCATGGCTAGCACTTTACGGAGATGTTCGCCGATATTGGCCTTAACTTTTTCAAACTCTTTGTCCAAATATAGCGGATCAAGTGAAGCATCTGCCTCAATGTCAAGGACTTTTCTCATGGCTGCCGAGTCATATTCAACCCCTTGCAAATCTGCTAGGACTTGATTGGTCACTTTCGTATAGTCAGATAGAAAGGCCTCTGGCGTAAAGATAAAGTTTTTACCTGCTACGCTGTACTCTGCAATTTGTGTATTTTTGAAGTCATCTTTGTAAGTGACGTCTAAGTAGCTGATTGTATTATCAGCAAAATGCAACATAAGCTTATTGATAGCTGCTTTATTAGCCTGAATATCTGTGATGATGTCATTGTCCTTCATTGGTACAACATCCAGCAGTTCTGTGGTGTAGAGCTTATCCGTAGGATCGACTTGATTTCCATAGTGCACCACTAACTCTTTATTATAGAAAGGCATCAATTTCTCGATATTGTAATAAGCAACTTTTCGACTAACTTGGCCTTGGCTTAACTGAGTATAGTCCACACTTCGCTGATTATCCTTGAGTGTTTGACCTGTATCGTCTAGCGTCACTGTCATACCATAGGACTGAACCTTTTCTCTTGCCTGGTCTTGGGTGATTGGGGTCGCATAGAGATCTACCTTCTTGTTCTCTACTGCAGTGCTGGCATCCTTGATGTCTGCTCCCCTGTACTGGTCTCCTGTGATGGCATAACCATCTCCAGTGTTGACCATGCTAACGACATGATGGATACGGCCATTTTGCCATGTAGAACCAGCTATTCCTCCGACGCGTGGATAGGTTGTCGTATTGAGGATGGTTCCACTTGCTAGCGCATGAGAGACCAAAGCACCACTTTGAACTTTTCCTACAATACCTCCAGCAAATTGGTCATTATTACGGGCATTGCTCGACATACTTGCATCAACTGCGACCTTATCAATCTTAGCCGTATTACCAGATAGAAGCCCTGCTATACCTCCTACATAGTAAGGAGAGGCATCCGCATGCTTGGCCTGAATGCTACCTGTAAAGGAACTATTAGTGATTTCTGTATCCTGAGCCTTCGCTACCAAGCCTGCAACTGACTTGCTACCTGTCAATTGACCTTCTACAGCTACATTACTAATCTGGCTATTAGTAGCCACTTTTGCTAGACTGGCTGTGTCTTCTTGACTCTTAATTGCTACCGCTTTAAGATCAATATCTTTCACAGTAGCCTTGGTCAAGCTATCAAACAAGGCTGTCTTAAGGTCATAAATCGCAAATGGTTTCCCGTCACTCGCACCGATAAGATTACCAGTAAAATTACCTGTCACATAGCTGGTTTGTCCCTTAGCTAAGGACACCTCATCGGCTGTCATATCAGCTCCCAGTTTAAAGGTTCCAGCGAGATTGCCTTGCATGGCAGCAACCAGTTTCTTGAAGGAAGTATAAACTCCATCCTTGGCAAGTTTTTGCTTATCTACTGTGAAGCTATAGTTATCCTTGTATGCTGAACCTTCCTCTTGAACCAGTTCATTGAAAGCAACTGTTACCTTGTATTTCCCATCAGCTGTTTCCTTAATAGAGCTAACTGGTAACAACATTTCCTTCATCTTGTCTGATTTGACTTTGACAAAATAAGGTGACAAATCACTTGGTACTTCTGATAAGTTCAGATAACGACGGTAATGACCATCTTCCTTACCATAGAGACCGACTTCATCCACATCTTTGATTTCAATTTTCTTATAGTCCAATTGAAAATCTTTCGTTGATACTTCTGTATTTTCCTGATCAGATTGGCCTAGATTATAGGTCAAGTAAGTCTTAATTGTATAAGGAGTATAGTAGTCCAAACCATCAATCGTTTGCTGAACGGATAAATCTTTCAAATCCACTTCTTTAATCAGTGTTCCATTTTGAAAAATTTGGGCCTTGGCCTTAACAAAAGCAGACGTCGGATCATCTAGATGATAGTTGACCGCTACTGCTTTTTTGCTCTCATCTTTAACCAGATTAGTAATTTCAACTGTCGGTTTGGTTTTAACAAGACTACCAACCTTGACAATCTCTTTGGTTGGTTCTACTTCTGTACGTGAAATTTCCTTGCTAGATTCTACCTTACCATTTACGAGATAATCTTCAAACTCGATTGTCCGTAAACCATCTTTTCCTTCCTGAGCAATTTCTCGATGATTTTTCAAGATGGTCGCATCTTCGATTTCTTCAGTTTCGTGAGGGATAGTTTCCGTTACTGTTCGACGAGTACTTGTCAAAGGCAGTTCAGGAAGAGCTTCTGCCACAGCAGCCTCGCCCTCGTGACCCTGCTCTTGTGTTCCTTGAGTACTGATTGGATCTGTATAAGACGGTAATTCTGGTTGAACCAGAGATTCTCCTTCATGACCTGACCCTTGCGTGCCTTGGGTACTGATTGAGCTTGTATAAGTTGGCGGCTCTGGCTGAACTAGGGATTCGCCCTCATGACCGGGCTCTTGCGTACCTTTTGCTTCTAACGGGGCTGTGTAAGAAGGTTGAGTTGGTTGAACCAGAGATTCGCCCTCATGACCGGGCTCTTGCGTACCTTTTGCTTCTAACGATTCTGTATAAGACGGCTGAGCTGGCTGAACCAGAGATTCGCCCTCATGACCGGGCTCTTGTGTGCCTTTTGCTTCTAACGGGGCTGTGTAAGAAGGTTGTGCTGGTTGGACTAGGGATTCGCCTTCATGGCCGGGCTCTTGTGTACCTTGGGTGCTAACGGGTTCTGTATAAGTCGGTTGAACGGGTTGAACTAGGGCATCGCCCTCATGACCTGACTCTTGTGTACCTTGAGTACTGATTGGTGCTGTGTAGGCTGGTTGCACTGGTCGAACTAGAGCCTCGCCCTCATGACCTGACTCTTGTGTGCCTTGAGTACTGATTGGTGCTGTGTAGGCTGGTTGCACTGGTCGAACTAGGGCATCGCCCTCATGACCTGACTCTTGTGTGCCTTGGGTGCTAACGGGTTCTGTATAAGTCGGTTGAACGGGTTGAACTAGGGCAGCACCTTCATGACCCGGCTCTTGGCTCCCCTTTGCTTGCACTACAGTTTCTTTGTTTTTTTGTAGTTGAGGCTCTATAGGAGAAGGTGTTCCTCCTGGTTGTTCCTCTATCGTTGAGCTATCTACATTTTCTAAGTTAGACTTGCTGTCATGCGCCTTCTGTTTATCTGATTGCTTAACATCAGTCACTTTATTTTTCACATATCCAATGTATGTATATCCAGGGATATCAACCGGGGCTGGCAAGGCATCTCCTGCCTGAACCGATAGTTGGGTGTTATAAGCAGCTAGTGTTTCGCTAGTCAAGGCAAGGGCAGTTGGAGACAGCAACTGACTGCCTAGAGCGCTTACTAACAAGAATCGACTAATCTTGCTCTTGCCATCACGTCCCTTAAGAACTACTACAATCAATAAACTAAGGCCTGCCACCAAGACAACAGTCCCTAATGAAGAGCTGGTCCCCGTATTGGGCAATACTTGATTGGCTCGATAAACCAGATAGTAAGTCGCATCAGTTTCTTCCGCTACTTGTGGTAGGGATGTAACCAAGAGAGCCTTCTCTTCATCAGTCAAGTCCGACTCTAAAACATAAGTATAATTAACGGTATGAGATTCTTGGGCAGATACAGTCTGTAGGCCAGTTCCCATCAAAAAGAAACACGCAACTGCTACAGATACAAGGCCAACTGACAATTTTCTTAACGAGAAATTCTGTCTTTCTTCTCCACTAGTTTTGAAATTCATATTCCCCTCTTTTACATTTTTAAATTGGTATGTTAATTTATAGTAAAATATACAACTTGTCCCATTATACACCAATTTTAAAAAAGATTCTAGGGATAGATATACAAATAAGGGAATAATAAAAGGCATCCCTAAAATTAGATACCTAACTGCTGGAATGCCTATCATATTTCTAAATTTTTACTTCACAACAAGCTCATAACGTGTCTTGCTTGTAAAGGTTTGACCGGCTTTAAGAACGACTTGGTCTTTGAGGTCGCTGTGAATGGCATCTGGTAAAGCCTGCGCTTCAAGGGCAATCCCATTGTGCTGTACCATTGGCTGACCTCCTATGATGACACTTTCATCCACAAAGTTTGCTGTGTAGACTACAAAGCAAGGAGCTTCTGTCTTGAAAAGCAGGAAGCGACCTGAATTTTGGTCATAAAGGAAACCAGCATTGTCATGACCTGCAGGAAGGGCAAATGGGTGATCCAAACCAGATACTAGCTGGATTTGTTCGTCTTCTTCTGCAAAGATATCCTTCAACAAGACACCATTATAAATGTGTTTCACTACATCACGATTAGCATCTGGAGTTTTGGCAGGAACACCATCGGGCGCAATTGGATAAATTCCCTCTGTGTTTAGTTGGAAGACATGGCGGTCAATTGTCTGTGTGAAATCACCAGACAAGTTGAAATAGCTGTGGTTGGTTGGATTGACCAGCGTATCCTGATCGGTTGTTACTTTATAGCTGATTTCATAGGCTCCAGTTTCTTCCAAGTGGTAACTGATCCAGATTTTGAGATTGCCAGGAAATCCTCCTGTTCCATCTGTACGTTCTGTGTAGAGGGTCAAGCCATGGTCGCTCACTTCAATTAGTTCAAACAAACTTGCATCCCAACCTGTTGAACCACTGTGATTGCAATTGCTTGCATTGTTGACTTCAAGATCATAAGTCTTACCATTAAGCTCAAAAGTCGCACCTGCAATACGTCCTGCTACAGGACCTACGCTAGCTCCATGTTTGGGGCTATTGCCTACATAGCTATCAAAATCATCAAAACCCAAGATAACATTGGCAAAATTTCCAGCCTTGTCAGGTGTGACATAGCGCAAGATGGTCGCACCATAAGTCATGACCTCAAGCTGGTAACCACCGTCCGTCTCAAAACGATAGGCTAAGACATCTTGTCCCTCAACATTTCCAAATACACGCTCTGTGTATGCTTTCATTCTGTTCTCCTTTTACTATTTCTCTCAAGCAAACAAACCATAGAAAGCCTACTGACAATCTATGGTTTATCTGATAATTTACAAATCCTCTTATCAAGAATTCATAAATACTGTCTTATACTCAATGAAAATCAAAGAGCAAACTAGAAAGCTAGCCGCAGGCTGTACTTGAGTACGGCAAGGCGAAGCTGACGTGGTTTGAATTTGATTTTCGAAGAGTATTACTTTTGGTATTCGTGGATGATAACACCTTGTACCACACGGTTTACTGTACCAGTAGGTGATGGTGTGTCTGGTTTATTTTCTACCTTGAGTGAAGTCAATAGGGCAAAGAGTTGGGCATAAACGATGTAAGGGAAGACACGGTAAATATCATTCAAGACACCGCCACAACCAAGGGCCACTTCTTTGACATTTTCAAGACCAAAGGCTTGATCACTCAAAAGCACGATACGACGAGCAATCTGGTCACCAGCAACTTCACGAACCAAGTCCAAGTCATACTTGCGAGTGTAGTCTGTCGTTGTACCAAAGACCAAAACAACTGTATCTTCGTTGATAAGAGATTTTGGACCGTGACGGAAGCCGACTGGGCTTTCATACATGGTCGCCACTTGACCAGCTGTTAGTTCCAAAATCTTGAGCTGAGCTTCATGAGCAAGTCCAAAGAAAGGACCGGCGCCTAGATAGATGACACGGTTAAAGTCTAGGTCAACAAGCTCTTTGACATCTTCTGCATTGTCTAGAATTTTACGCGCAAGGCTAGACACAACTTCAAAACGTTCAGACTTAACAGCAAATTCTGTAGGATCAAAGACCAAGAGAGCTGTCAACATCATAGACGTAAAGCTAGAAGTCATGGCAAATCCAGCATCATTAGAAGCAGCTGGTTGCAAGAGCAAGAGATTACGGTCATCTCCATGAGCTTGAAGAGCTAATTTACCGTCCGCTGCACAAGTAATCGTCACTTGGTAAAGCTCATCTACCAAGGCTTTGGCTAAATCAACAGTCGCCACACTTTCAGGCGAATTGCCACTACGAGCAAAAGATACAAGGACAGTCGCCACATCTTTTTTCAAATAAGTTTCTGGATTAGCAACGATATCTGTTGTCGCAATGGCATTGAAATTCCATTTGCGTTCGTCATAGACTTCCTTAAAGTAAGGTACCAAGGTATCTCCCACATAAGCAGAAGTCCCAGCACCTGTCAAGATAACCTTGATATAGTCATGCTTATCAGCAATCCCTTGTAAAAAGGCTGCAATTTCTTCACGTTTTGCTTGATAAGATTCAAAAGCTTCTTTCCATACATCAGGCTGTTGATAGATTTCACGTGTAGTGATTTCTGCACCCAATTCGAGCAAGTCTTCTTTTGTATAATGTAGCATTGATTTCCTCTTTTTCTATTAAATATGGGAATGGGAGTAAGCCCCATTCCCATGTATATTCTATATAAAATGCTCTAACGATTTTCACGATATCACATCTTATTGAATCGAGTTCCAACTAAAATCTTTGGGAAAAAGACCGATTATCGTCGGAGCATCGCTCCATCCTCTTATCGCCTATTTTCCCTGTGATTTTCACGTTGTCACATCTTATTCATCTTCGTCATCATCGAAGCCCGCTAACAGGTCGTTAACTTTCACAATGCTTTCTGCAGCACGGTTCTTATAGTCTGCATCTGTGCCTGTAAGGCTCGCATTGATAAATTCAATCACCATTGGAAGATTCATCCCTGCGTAAAGTTCGATGTCACGACCTTCCATAATCAAACGGCTTACCACGTTACAAGGTGTACCACCGAGAAGATCCGCAAAGACTAGGAAATCATCCAAACCTTCAATAGCTGCTTCAAATTTTGCAGTAAATTCTTCTGGACCATCTTCTGGAAGAAGAGCCACTGCATGAATATTGTCTTGTGGACCCATGATCATTTCAGTGCTACCTTTAAGCTCTTCACAGAAACGACCATGACTCACCAAAATTAATGATTTAGCCATAAATTATGCGCCCATTCCAAGTAAGAATTTACCGATGAATGAAAGACCTAATGCAAGAGCAATGATGATACCAATTGCTTTTGTAGAGTTCATACCTTTCTTACCAAGCAACCAGAAGATAAAGGCAGTAAAGATTGCTGGAAGCAAGCGTGGGAAGATTGAGTTCAAGATATCTTGGAAGTCAATCATCTTTTCACCGATTGGCAATTTATAAGAAACTTCAAAGTTGATCATTGTTGCTACAAGAGCACCCATCATGAAGACACCAAGTACAGATGCAGCGTCAATCAAAGCTGTCAAAGTACTTTGCATGTTGTTGATAAGGTTAACCCCTTCTTTGTAGGCAAATTCTAACTGTTTCCAACGGAAGATATCATAAACAAATGCAACTGCAATCCAAAGGAAGATTCCCCATGGTTGGCCAGCGATAGCCATAGTTGCTGCGATAGATCCCATGATAGCAGGTACAAGTGAACCAAAGATCGTATCTCCAAGAGGAGCGAATGGTCCCATCAAACCTGTCTTGATACCGTTAACGGCATCTTTTGAACCTACACCATCTTTTTCTTCCATGGCAAGGTCAAAACCAGCGATAATTGTGTGGAAGAATGGTGAAGTATTGAAGAATTGAGTATGAACTTTCATCATTTCTTTCAATTCAGGAGTTCCATCCCCATACATTTTACGCAATTGAGGCAAGATCATGTAAAGGTAACCAGAAGCTTGCATACGTTCGTAGTTCCAACCTAATTGGAAAGTAAACAAGCTACGTTTGTTGATTTGATTAAAATCTTCTTTTGTAAGTTTGTAATTAGAATTCGTCATCTTCGATTTCCCCACTTTCTGATGGTGTAGAAGGTGCTGCTACAGCTACTTTTTGGCTATTTTTGAAGTGAAGCACTGCAAGGAAGATACCCACGATAGAGATACCAATCATAGACAAACCTTTAAAGTTGTTGACAAAAGCAATTTTTTCAGCCACATCTTTAGGTAGAGTACCTACGATACCAGCAACAGCGCCACCAAGACTTGTTACGTTTGAGTAAAGTACAGTCAACATAGCTGTCAAACCAAATCCCATAGCAAGGTAGTGAAGGTTACGTTTAACTGGAAGGTAACGAAGCAAGATCGCAAATCCAAGACCTGGAAGCATACGTCCTGCAAGTGTCAAGCCATCTGCAACCCATTGGTATTGTTTAACCAAGTCTACTACTCCTTGAACAAAGGCACCACCAAAGGCAAGAGCAAAGAAGACTGGAAGGGCACGAGATAAAGCCCAAGGAATCGCACCAAGCAAGTAGTTGCGTTCAATACCTTTATAGTCAAAGCGTTCGATCGCAGCATCCACACGGTGAGCGAAGAAAGTAGTTGTCATACGTCCAAGAACGTCGAAGTAAGTCAAGAGAGCTGCTACTGGCACAGCGATTGTTGTAATCGCAAGTGCGGTATCGATACCTTGTGAAACAGAGAAAGCTGTCGCAAGAACCGCACCAGAAGTTGCGTCGATACGAGAAGCACCACCGAAGGTACCAACCCCAAGAACGAACAATTGCAAGTTACCACCGATAAGTAGACCAGTAGTCACATCTCCCATAATTAAACCGGTAATGAAACCAGCAAATACAGGGGAACCTGCAGATGAAACGATTGTCAACTCATCACAGATTTGATAAGCTGAGTACAAAGTGAGAAGTAAAATTTGCCACCATTGTATCATAACAATGACCTCCTAAAAATTTTTTCCTATTTTAATAAGCTCAAAAAGTCTGAAATTGGATCATTTGGAACCATTTGAGCAGTAAGTTTGACACCTTTTTCTGCCAGTTTGTGGAAGTCTTCCACATCCTTGTCCACTACGTTGATAGAACGTGTGATGGCGCGAGTTTCTGGTGTTTGAGACATATTCCCAACATTAAGGGTTTCAAGTGGTACACCTGCTTCTACCAAACCAAGGAAACGGTCTGGTTTACGAGCAACGATAAAGAGACGTTGGCTATCGTATTTACCAGCAAGAATATTGGCTGCCGCTTTTTCAATTGGCAAAATACTCAATTTCACACCTGGTGGTGTCGCAAGTTTCAAACCACTCTTTTCAACGTCGTTGTTGACAACTTCGTCATCTACAACCATAATACGTGAAACATTTAGTTTTCCAGCCCATAGATTGGCTACTTGTCCGTGGATCAAACGTCCATCGATACGGCATCCTACAATTGTCATAAGTTTTCCCCCTTTATGTGTTTTAGTGTAGGTTTACGAGTTAAATAAATCTCTTCTTTATATTCACCTTCTGTTTCAAAGATAATGATGCGGTTGGCACCTTCCTTGAGATAGCTATGAGGGATATAAAGTGAGAGGGTTGGGCCGACGTTCCAAAAACGTCCTAGATTCTGCCCATTGACAAAGGCAACTCCCTTACCAAACTCAGACAAGTCTAGGTAAGTATCTTTTGGCTCTTGGACTGTAAAGTCATAAGCGTAAAAGGCTGGTTGTCCTTCTGCCCATCCTTTTGAAAAATCAATTTTCTCAGGATTATCTAGAGGAAGTGGATAGTGTTTCCAGTTTAGTAAGAAGTGCAAATCCTTACAAACCCCTGTCCGAATCCCCTTACGTTGCGTATCTGCTAAGAACTTGTGTCCATAGTTGACACGCCCCATATTTTCTACCAAGATATCCAATCTAGATAGCGCTTTCTTTTCACCTTGATAAAAAATATCTTCCCCAATCTCTGTCTGATATTGGGTTTCGACCCACTGACCATCGACATAAAGCTGAGCCCTATCTCGACCGTCAATGATACGAAGTCTTTCTTCTTCTGCATCCCAACTTGTTTCTGTTCGATAGAGTAGGTAGCCATAACTTTGTCCCAACTCCTCCATCTTTTTAGGATAGAGACTTTCTACAGGACTTGACAAGCTATCCAAGGTTTCAAACAAGGAAACTTTTTCAACTAGTGGAATAGCATCCAACTCCATACTCTCTTTGTAGAGTGGTTCTAACTGCGGATACTCTGGGAAATGTGTTGCCATCATCTTCTTGACTGCCAGATATTTGGCAGTTGGATTTCCTTCTTCATCCAGAAGGGCATCGTAATCATAAGATGTAACTTGTGGCAGGTCCAGAGTTCCTCGAGCCGAGCAACCATTCATGAATCCAAAGTTTGTACCACCGTGGAACATGTAAAGGTTGATAGAGCCTTGCTCCAATACCTCTCGAACAGCTTCTGCCAATTCTTTGGGATCCCGTGTGATAATCGGTTCTTTCCAACGATTAAACCAGCCATCCCAGAACTCCATACACATGAGCGGCCATTTCTTACCATGCTCATCAAAGAATTCCTGCATCTGTGAAAAGTTGTACGGTGCCTTAGAACCAAAGTTACCTGTTACAAAGAGGTCCTCTTCGATTAAGGTTCCAGCTTTCAGAGTAGCTCGCCATGGACCATCTGATGTAAAGAGGGGACAGGTTACGCCACGCTCTTCCATCAACTGTCGAATGGCTCTCAGATAAGCCTTATCTTCTCCATAAGAACCATACTCATTTTCAACCTGCATCATGAGGATGTTGCCACCATTGTCCAACAAATGTGGAACCAACCGTGACAAGAGCTGGTCATAATAGCGACCGACAGCTTCGATATAAGCAGGATCTGATGAACGAATTCTCATATCCTTGGTCAAGAGCCAAGCTGGTAAGCCACCAAATTCCCACTCTGCACAGATGAAGGGTGACGGACGAACAATCGCATAGAGACCTAAATCTTGTGCTGTCTGAAGAAATCGCTCCAAATCCAGAGCCCCTTCAAAGTGAAACTCACCCTCACGAGGCTCGTGTAAATTCCAGGCCACATAAGTCTCTACTGTATTAAAACCAAGAGCCTTCAAGTTATAGAGCGAATGATACCAATCTTCTGGAGGAACCCTAAAATAATGAATGGCGCCAGATAAAATCTTAAATGATTTTCCATCGAGATAAAAATCATCTCGTATCTCAAATCGTGTCATGTTCTTACCTTCTGACAATTAAAGTTTACGCTTTCATTTGTTGATATAGTAAATATATCTCAATATCTTGCATTTGTCAATAGGTTTTCACGATTTTTTTCATTTTTCACTAAATTTTACACTAAAAACTTATAAAAATCTTGTAATCTATAGTCATAACAACATTTTGGCACCATGTATAAAAATGTAGGTTTTTCTATTTATTCCTATGTAAATTAACCTTATAGCCTATTATTCTAATTTTTTTATTCAAAAGGCTACTATTCTTTCCAGTTTTATGGTAAAATCTTTAACGGAGAAGGAAAATCGAGGTGAAAATATGGCAATTCCAAAGTATCAATATATTAAAGATGAATTAAAGAACAAAATCATTTCTGGTCAATTTGCCAGTGGAGATAAATTCTACACTGAAGCTGAATTGATTGCAATGTATGATGTAAGTTCTATCACAGTTGTTCGTGCCTTAAACGACCTTGCCAAGGATGGCTATATTGTCCGCCAACAAGGAAAGGGTACATTCGTTTCACGCGCACGCAAACACAAACTCGTTGAGTTTTCAGATGTAGAAGTTTTTGAAACTAAAGATGATAAAGTTACCGTCCTTTCTATTGAGCGTGGAAACAAACTAAGCTACTTAGAAAAACTCGGACTACGCGGAGATCAGTTCTACTACAAGATTGAACGCGTACGCGAAACAGGTGGTGTTGTCTACATCTACCATACATCTTACATTCCAGAACAATACATCAACGCAAATTATCCAAATCTTGAATATTATAGCTCCATCTATAACCGTTTCAAATTGGATTACCACATTCACATGAATGATGAACATTTTGAAGAAATCAATGAAATAGCATTTCCAACTCCAGAACATGCGGCTTCGGTCCTCGGAGTCGATGAACAATTCCCAACCGTTTTACAAACCAAGACTACTAAACTAGAGTCTACTGGTCAAGTTCTCGCATACAGCGAAACATATAAACGAGCGGATTACTACAAAATTAAATTCATTTCATGTGACCGTGATCACTAAGAAGAAAGCCTGAGCCTAAGCGCTTGGGCTTTTTCTATACTTATTATACCACACCAAAAAGGTAGCGCTTACCTATTTTTGGAAGATTCTATAATTTGTGGAATATTTTATAGAAATAGAACCAAAAAGATTCTACTAGATATATATATGTATCTTTTCCGACCAATCTGAAATCTTAAGTTTAAATTTTATATTTTTTTATACTTATTATAGTTTTTTGTCATCTCCTCTTGACTCTCGTTAATATAAGAAATAAAATAAAGGTGTTGATTTATGTAAACGCTATCAATATAACAATGCAATCAGGAGGTTTTGCAATGAAACATGAAAAACAACAGCGTTTTTCTATTCGTAAATACGCTGTAGGAGCAGCTTCTGTTCTAATTGGATTCGCCTTCCAAGCACAGACTGTTACAGCCGATGGAGTTACTCCTACTACTACAGAAAACCAACCGACCATCCATACGGTTTCTGATTCCCCTCAATCATCCGAAAATCGGACTGAGGAAACACCTAAAGCAGAGCTTCAACCAGAAGCTCCAAAAACTGTAGAAACAGAAATTCCAGCTACTGATAAGGTAGCTAGTCGTCCAAAAACAGAAGAAAAACCACAAGAGGAAGTTAGTTCAACTCCTAGTGATAAAGCAGAAGTGGTAACGCCAACTTCTGCTGAAAAAGAAACTGCTAATAAAAAGGCAGAAGAAGCTAGCCCTAAAAAGGAAGAAGCGAAAGAGGTTGATTCTAAAGAGTCAAATACAGACAAGACTGACAAGGATAAACCAGCTAAAAAAGAGGCAGCGAAAGCAGAGGCTGACAAACCGGCAACAGAGGCAGGAAAGGAACGTGCTGCAACTGTAAATGAAAAACTAGCGAAAAAGAAAATTGTTTCTATTGATGCTGGACGTAAATATTTCTCACCAGAACAACTCAAGGAAATTATCGATAAAGCGAAACATTATGGCTACACTGATTTACACCTATTAGTTGGAAATGATGGACTCCGCTTCATGTTGGACGATATGAGCATCACAGCTAACGGCAAGACCTATGCGAGTGACGATGTCAAACGTGCCATTGAAAAAGGTACAAATGATTATTACAACGATCCAAACGGCAATCACTTAACAGAAAGTCAAATGACAGATCTGATCAACTATGCCAAAGATAAAGGCATCGGTCTCATTCCGACAGTAAATAGTCCTGGTCACATGGATGCGATCCTCAATGCCATGAAAGAATTGGGAATACAAAACCCTAACTTTAACTATTTTGGGAAGGAATCAGCTCGTACCGTAGACCTTGACAACGAACAAGCGGTCGCTTTTACAAAAGCCCTTATCGACAAATATGCTGCTTATTTCGCGAAAAAGACTGAAATCTTCAACATCGGACTTGATGAATATGCCAATGATGCAACAAACGCTAAAGGTTGGAGCGTTCTTCAAGCTGATAAATACTATCCAAACGAAGGCTACCCTGTAAAAGGATATGAAAAATTTATTGCCTACGCCAATGACCTAGCTCGTATTGTAAAATCGCACGGTCTCAAACCAATGGCCTTCAATGATGGTATTTACTACAATAGTGATACTAGCTTCGGAACTTTTGACAAAGATATCATCGTTTCAATGTGGACTGGTGGTTGGGGAGGTTACGACGTCGCTTCTTCTAAACTTCTAGTAGAAAAAGGTCACCAAATCCTAAACACTAACGATGCTTGGTACTATGTTCTTGGACGAAATGCAGATGGCCAAGGCTGGTACAATCTCGATCAGGGGCTCAATGGTATTAAAAACACACCAATCACTTCTGTACCAAAAACAGAAGGAGCTGATATCCCAATCATCGGTGGGATGGTAGCTGCTTGGGCTGACACTCCATCTGCACGTTATTCACCATCACGCCTCTTCAAACTCATGCGTCAATTCGCAAATTCTAACGCTGAATACTTCGCAGCTGATTATGAGTCTGCAGAAAAAGCACTTAACGAGGTACCAAAAGACCTTAACCGTTATACTGCAGAAAGCATCGCAGCGGTTAACGAAGCGGCAAAAGCCATCCGTTCACTTGATAGCAACCTCAGCCGTGCCCAACAAGACACAATTGACCAAGCAATTGCAAAACTTCAAGAAGCAGTTAGCAATTTGACCTTCACACCTGAAGCTCAAAAAGAAGAAGATGCTAAACGTGAGGTTGAAAAACTTGCTAAAAACAAGGTAATCTCCATCGATGCTGGACGCAAATTCTTTACTCTTGACCAACTCAAACGCATCGTAGATAAGGCCAGTGAGCTCGGATATTCTGATGTTCATCTCCTTCTAGGAAATGACGGACTTCGCTTCCTACTCGATGATATGACCATCACTGCCAACGGAAAAACCTATGCAAGTGATGATGTCAAAAATGCTATCATCCAAGGAACAAAAGCTTACTACAATGATCCAAACGGAACTGCACTTACACAGGCAGAAGTGACAGAACTAATTGCATACGCTAAATCTAAGGGCATCGGTCTCATCCCAGCTATTAACAGTCCAGGTCACATGGATGCTATGCTGGTTGCCATGGAAAAATTGGGTATTAAAAATCCTCAAGCCAACTTTGACAAGGTCTCCAAAACAACCATGGACCTTGAAAACGAAGAGGCCATGAACTTTGTCAAAGCACTTATTGGCAAGTACATGGACTTCTTTGCAGGCAAGACTAAGATCTTTAACTATGGTACAGACGAATATGCCAATGATGCCACCAACGCGCAAGGCTGGTATTATCTAAAATACTACAATCTCTATGGCAAGTTTGCTGAGTACTCTAACACCCTTGCTGCCATGGCCAAAGAAAGAGGTCTTCAACCAATGGCCTTCAACGATGGCTTCTACTATGAAGACAAGGACGATGTTCAGTTTGATAAGGATGTCATCATATCTTACTGGTCTAAAGGATGGTGGGGTTACAACCTTGCAACTCCTCAGTACCTGGCAAGTAAAGGATACAAACTCCTCAACACCAATGGAGACTGGTATTATGTTCTAGGCAATCATAAACCAGACGAAGCTTATCCACTATCAAAAGCTGTTGAAAATTCTGGTAAAGTTCCATTCAATCAACTTGCTTCTACTAAGTATCCCGAAGTAGACCTTCCAACAGTCGGCAGTATGCTTGCTATCTGGGCAGACAAACCAAGCGCAGAGTACAAGGAAGAAGAAATCTTTGAACTTATGACTGCCTTTGCAGACCACAACAAAGACTACTTCCGTGCTAATTATAATGCTCTCCGCGAAGAATTAGCTAAAATTCCTACAAACTTAGACGGATATAGTAAAGAAAGTCTTGAGGCCCTTGACGCAGCTAAAACAGCTCTAAATTACAACCTCAACCGTAATAAACAAGCTGAGCTTGACACACTTGTAGCCAACCTAAAAGCCGCTCGCTTAGGTCTCAAACCAGCTGCAACTCATTCAGGAAGCCTGGATGAAAATGAAGTGGCTGCCAATGTTGAAACCAGTCCAGAACTCATCACAAGAACTGAAGAAATTCCATTTGAAGTTATCAAAAAAGAAAATCCTAACCTCCCAGCTGGTCAGGAAAATATTATCACAGCAGGAGTCAAAGGTGAACGAACTCATTACATCTCTGTACTCACTGAAAATGGAAAAACAACAGAAACAGTCCTTGATAGCCAGGTAACCAAAGAAGCTGTGAACCAAGTGGTTGAAGTCGGCGCTCCTGTAACTCACAAGGGTGATGAAAGTGGTCTTGCACCAACTACTGAGGTAAAACCTAAACTGGATATCCAAGAAGAAGAAATTCCATTTACCACTGTTACTCGTGAAAATCCACTCTTACTCAAAGGAAAAACGCAAGTCATTACTAAGGGTGTCAATGGACATCGTAGCAACTTCTACTCTGTGAGCACTGTTGATGGCAAGGAAGTGAAAACACTTGTAGATAGTCTTGTAACCAAAGAAGCAGTTACGCAAATTGTTGAAGTCGGAACTCTGGTAACACATGTAGGTGATGAACATGATCTTGCTCCAGTTGCAGAAACAAAACCTAGACTGGATATCCAAGAAGAAGAAATTCCATTTACCACAGTGACTCGTGAAAATCCACTCTTGCTCAAAGGAAAAACACAAGTCATTACTAAAGGTGTCAACGGGCACCGTACAAACTTCTACTCTGTGAGCACTGTTGATGGCAAGGAAGTGAAAACACTTGTAAATAGTGTCGTAGCGCAGGAAGCTGTTACACAAGTAGTCGAAGTCGGAACTCTGGTGACACATGTAGGCAATGAACAAGGACAAGCCGCTATTGCTGAAGAAAAACCAAAACTAGAAAGTCCAAACCAACCAACTAGAGCAAAAGCAGAAGAACAACAACTTCCTGAAACAGGAAGTCACGATTCTGCAGGACTAGTAGTCGCAGGACTCATGGCCTCACTAGCAGCCTATGGACTCACTAAAAGAAAAGAAGACTAAGTCTTTTCGATAAACAATAAACAGCGAGATTCAAGCTCGCTGTTTATTGTTTAATTAATCACCTAGTCCGAGGCGGTCAAAGATATCATCCACTCGTTTAATGTAGTAAAGAGGGTTAAAGATTTCGTCAATTTCTTCTTGTGTGAGTCGTGAAGTTACTTCTGGGTCTTCCTCAAGAAGTGGTTTAAAGTCTACTTGGTTGTCCCAAGAGTAGGCTGTTTTTGGTTGTACCAAGTCATAGGCTTGCTCACGTGTCATCCCTTTTTCAATCAAGGTCAACATAGCACGTTGGCTAAAGATAAGACCAAACGTAGAGTTCATGTTGCGGATCATATTTTCTGGGAAGACCGTCAAATTCTTGACAATATTTCCAAAACGATTGAGCATGTAGTCGATCAAGATGGTCGTATCTGGTGTGATAATCCGCTCAGCTGATGAGTGGGAAATATCACGCTCATGCCAAAGAGCGACGTTTTCATAAGCTGTAATCATATGACCACGGATAACACGCGCAAGACCAGTCATGTTTTCAGAACCGATTGGGTTGCGTTTGTGAGGCATTGCTGAAGACCCTTTTTGCCCCTTAGCAAAGAATTCCTCCACTTCACGTTGTTCAGATTTTTGCAGACCACGGATTTCAGTAGCCATACGCTCAATTGAAGTCGCGATACTAGCAAGAACTGCAAAGTACTCAGCGTGAAGGTCACGAGGAAGCACCTGTGTAGAGATTTCTTGAGCACGGATACCTAATTTGTCGCAGACGTATTTTTCAACGAATGGTGGGATGTTGGCAAAGTTCCCAACCGCACCAGAAATTTTACCAGCTTCCACACCAGCAGCCGCATGCTCGAAACGCTCGATATTACGCTTCATTTCGCTGTACCAAGTGGCCAATTTAAGACCAAAAGTTGTCGGTTCAGCGTGCACACCATGGGTACGCCCCATCATGATGGTGAACTTGTGCTCTTTAGCCTTGTCAGCGATGATGTTGGTGAAGTTTTCAAGGTCACGACGGATGATGTCGTTAGCCTGCTTGTAGAGGTAACCGTAGGCCGTATCTACCACATCGGTAGAAGTCAAACCATAGTGGACCCACTTGCGCTCTTCACCAAGAGTCTCAGAAACCGCACGTGTGAAGGCAACCACATCGTGACGAGTCTCCTGCTCAATCTCCAAAATACGGTCGATGTCAAAGTCCGCTTTCTCACGAATCAAAGCCACATCTTCCTTAGGGATTTCCCCCAACTCAGCCCATGCCTCGTCAGCTAAGATTTCCACCTCAAGCCAAGCACGGTATTTATTTTCTTCACTCCAAATGTTCGCCATCTCAGGGCGAGAGTAACGGTTGATCATGATTAAATGTTCTCCTCTATTTTATTTTTCTCTATTGCTACAAAAAGTGAGATACCATCTACTAATTTGTCTAAGTATTCTTGGTATTCCATATAATTACTACTTGTTTGATATTTTTCACTTTTTCCTTTAACTCCTACCCCATCAATATTCTCAAATAATTGATTTAACAAATCAATTATTACTGGTATTTTCGAATCATTGCTGTCAGAATGCTTTAAAACAGATAAAATTTGGGAATTTTTCTCATTTGCTTCTTTAACTCGTCTTGATTCTGCATTTGTTGCATCAACATCATGATAATATATTTTTTGAGACATAGAACTTTTTATATCCAAAGAATTTTCTTCCTGTTCAAATGAACTATCACTGTTTTTTATTATAAAGAGAAATTTTAATTTAGAGACTGCACCTTGGAACTCTGCATACGACTTCTCTTTTTCTTCTGAGAATTTTCCTCTCTCAGAAGTATATTCACTACGCAAAATCCAACGATAAGACTTTTGCAGTTCTATAACTGCATCAATTGTTTTATCAATCCATTCTTGTTTATCCTTCAAAATTAGATTAACACGATTAGTCTTGTCACTATTTCTGATAGTAACATAGTTATTAACTCCTATTGAAATTACTGCAACAAATGCTGTGAGTGCGTACCATTGAAATTCCCCGTTTGAATTGTAAAAGATACTCATACCTCGACACAAAATTACTAATATTACAAATATAATAATTATTGTTATAAATAGATAACTCAAAATTTGTATCATTCTATTCAAGCCATCTAGAAATTGTGAGATTTTTTTATTCATACCCTAAAAATCAATTCCTTTCCCAAACTCATCCACCTCATCTGGTACATCACTAAACAAAGTCACATGTCCCATCTTGCGGTTGTGCTTTGCTTCTATTTTACCATACATGTGGAGGTGGGCGCTTGGATTTTCTGCGACATATTTTTCAGCAACCTCGACGTGTTGGCCGAGAACATTGAGCATAACGGCTGGCGCATGCAGTTTGATAGCTGGCAATGGCAATCCCAGAACGCCTAGAATATGGGTATCAAACTGAGAGAAGTCACAGGCTTCGATTGAGTAGTGTCCTGAGTTGTGTGGGCGTGGCGCAATTTCGTTGACGATGATGTCATCAGCTGTCGCAAACATTTCCACGCAAAGGGTACCAGATAGGTTAAGCTGTTCAGCAATTCGCACTGCCATTGCTTTGGCTTTGGCTGCTAAACTTTCTGAAATTCGAGCAGGCACAATTGTTTTAGATAGGATGTTGTTACGGTGGATATTTTCCTGAACTGGGAAAACCGTCACGTCCTTGCCGTTACCAGACACGATGACAGAAATTTCAAGGTCAAAATTGACAAATTCTTCCAAAACGCAGTCTGCTGAGTCTGCTAGCGCATAGGCTTCTGCCAAGTCTGCTTCTGAACGAATAACCTTTTGACCATGCCCATCGTAGCCACCGGTTGCCGTCTTGAGGACATAGTTTTTTGACAGGTTAATGTCCGCCAAATCTTGGCTAGAAGTCACGATCTTGTAGGGTGCTACGGTGACTTGAGCCTTATTTGACAAAAAGTCCTTTTCAAAGATGCGATTTTGAGAAATACGGAGTAGGTCTGTTCCTTGAGGGAGTTGCCCATCCTTGATAACCGCATCCAAACCGTTGGCATCGACATTTTCAAACTCATAGGTGAGGACATCGCATCGCTCAGCCAACTGACGGAGGGCATCCACATCGTTATAAGGAGCCACTATGATTTCCGCCACGCGAGAGGCCGGGCAATCCGCCGCAGGATCCAGCGCGATAACCTTGTGCCCCATATAAATGGCAGAAATAGCCATCATCTGACCCAGCTGACCACCACCGATAATTCCGATTGTTTTAGATGAGCTCATTTGACGACTCCTCTGCGATTTTTCCTTGTTCTTCTGCGAAATCTGCCAATGCTGTCGCGATAGACTGATCCTCTACTGAGAGGAGACGAAGAGCGAAGAGGGCAGCGTTGGTCGCACCTGCTTCACCGATAGCCATAGTTGCGACTGGTACTCCACCCGGCATCTGAACGATAGAGTAGAGCGAGTCCACACCACTAAGGGCACGCGATTTGACAGGTACCCCAATGACAGGAAGGGTTGTTTTCGCTGCTACCATTCCTGGCAAGTGGGCTGCGCCTCCAGCACCTGCGATGATGACCTTGATGCCACGGCTACGAGCCTCCTCCGCATGTCTGAACATGAGATCTGGCGTGCGGTGAGCAGAGACAACTTTCTTTTCGTAGGCTACACCGAAGCGATCTAGAACTTCTGCTGTTTTTTGCATGGTGGCCCAGTCGGATTTTGAGCCCATGATGATGGAAATTACTGGTTTAGTCATAATTTTTCCTTTTTTCTTCTTTTTTGATAATGGTCTTAGGTGGTGGGGACGGAAGCAAACCTTCGGTTTCATTCCTAAACTTTGAGCCTAGGGTCTCAAAGTTTCCCTAGACCAGAACAGATACTGTTCTGGTCTTTTCACCACGTCGACCATTATCTTACTTTGGTTCGCTTTCGCTCGCCATGATAAATTTAGTGTCTTTTAATCTTTTATCGCCTTACTCCCAATATCGGTTCGGTAAAAGAGGCCTTCTGTTTGTTGCTGAGCGAGTTCTTGGTAGATGGTTTCTTGGGCTTCTTTAACGGTATCTGCTGTTGTGACGAGCATATAGACACGTCCGCCGTTTGAAAGAAGGTCTTGCTCATTTTCAGCGAATTTCGCACCTGCATAGTAGGTGATGATGTCGCCCTCTGTTTTTGCTGGCAATTCAACACCTTTTTCATAGTCTAGCGGGTAACCGTTTGATGCGACAACCACACCCAGAGTCACACCCTTATCTGTCCAGGTGATGTTTGGCTCCTTGCCATCGAGGATATCCGTAATATTTTGTGCAAAGTCAGATGTTAAACGAGGCAAGATGATTTGCGTTTCAGGATCTCCAAAACGAGCGTTGAACTCGATAACCTTAGGTCCGTCTGCTGTTAAAATAAGCCCTGCGTAAAGGATACCAAGATACGGACGACCTTCTTTGATCATCCCTTCAAGGACTGGCTTGACAATGGTGTCAACCGCTGTATCAACTACACTCTGTGGTAAGTGTGGAACTGGCGCATAGGCACCCATCCCACCAGTGTTAGGCCCCTTATCGCCATCATAGGCACGTTTGTGATCTTGCGCTGTCGGCATGATATAGAACTTGTCGCCATTGACAAAGGCAAAGAGAGAGAACTCTTCTCCTTCAAGGAATTCCTCAATAACCACACGCGCACCTGAATCACCAAATTTATTATCCAAAAGCATCTCGTGAGCTGCTTCGACTGCTTGCTCGACTGTCTCAGCAACAACGACACCTTTTCCAAGAGCCAATCCATCCGCCTTGACCACGATTGGAGCGCCTTTTTCTTCGATATAGGCCTTGGATTCCTCAAAATCAGAGAATGTGCCATAGGCTGCTGTCGGAACGCCATATTTGACCATGATTTCCTTGGCAAAATCCTTGGACCACTCCAGCTCAGCTGCCAATCTTGTCGGACCAAAGGCTTTGAGACCAGCTGCATGGAAATCATCCACGATACCAGCCGCAAGGGCGTCATCTGGCCCAATAAATGACCAAGCAATATCGTTGGCTTTTACAAACTCAATCAATTCAGAATGTTCGGAAATAGATATATTTACCAATTCCAAACCATCCAGAGTCATCCCATCATTCCCAGGAGCAACAAAAACCTTTTCTACCTCTTTTGACTCAAGCAACTTCTTAGCAATCGCATGCTCACGACCACCCGAACCGACAACAAGCAGTTTCATTTCTCAACCTCTTTTGCGAATTATTTACTAACATTATAACACAAACGTTCGTTTTAATCTTGTTTTATTAAGCATTTTTAAGCAAAAAAGGAAAGAAACTGTTTTCTTCCCTTTAGCGTTCTTAATGTCTAAAATGTCTCACGCCTGTGAAGACCATGGTCATGCCGTATTTATCCGCAGCTTCGATAGATTCTTGGTCACGGACTGAGCCAAGTGAAAATATTTTGATATGATGAAACATACCTATAACCTCGAAAATAATTCATCAATACTATGTATATTTTTTTCATTAAGTATTCTTCTCATGCATGGGCTTAACATATTCTCGATACCTTCTTTTTCTATCGATAGTACAAATGAGTATTTCCCTTTAATTTGTTTAATAAAAAAATCATCTCTTTCAATATTATCTAAACTTTGAATAGCATCCCATAATAATTTTTTCTTAAAGTTCCTTCCAACTGTTAAACGTCGAATATTATCCTGTTTATTTACTATGTATACACCTGTTACTTTTACATTGCCCGACTCCAACAAATTTGTCAATCTAGTTTTTTTATTATTAAGTTTAAGACTATATCTTTTTAACAAATCACTTACTATTTTCTCTATTCTAATTTTTATATCTGAATAATCACTTTGGTCTGAAACACATCGAAAAGAAATCGTAATATCATCAGCATATCGTGTATAAATTACATTATCCAATCCTTGTCTCTTTAATCTACAATACAAAGTAATATCAAATTTTTTTAAATAAATGTTTGATAATAATGGAGATGTTACAAAACCTAACGGTAATCCTTGCAACCCTTGACTGGCTTTTTTTATAATTTCATAAGACTGACTTTTACTTATATTATAACCATTATATTTTACTTCCTTATATAAAAAATTTATTAACTTACGATGATTAATAGACGGAAAAAAGTTCTTGATGTCGAATTGAATAAAGATGTCATTATACATATGCGCTTTAGCATTGTCAAAAATAGAAATTCCTTCTCTATAACCTTTAGTGAATTTAGAATAAATTACCCGTTCTTTTAAATGGTCATTAATTAGTTTATGAATATTTTTTAACTCGCTATTACTCGTATAAGCAACTATTTTCCTTATTTTTTTATTTTTTTTTAGTTTAAAAATTGCGAATCCACTATTATTTACCATATCTTCTCTTCCTCAATTACTTTAATCAAACTAGAGTATTTAGCGAAAAAGAACTTCCCATTTTTATCCTTTCCTTTATGTTCTAGAATAACTTTTTTATCTTCTTCATAAGTTTTATCTTTTCTTATACGCATAAATCCTGCCGCACTAAACAAATACAACGTCATACCAATCATCCTTTGTATTGTTCCTTTTTCACTTTCAAAACGAATCTCAGGATCGTCAGTAAACTTATATGGTTTAATCTCTTCATAGGTAGAAATAAGGATCTTATTCATTTCCTTATTTAAAATCTCTATAACACTCTTTAAAGTCATACTTTTCCTAAATATTTTATCAGCAATTTCGTCTACTGATAGCATTGCTCCTACATAATGTAGGACTCTATCTGGATCAATTCTTACTGTTAGTTTACCTTCTTCAGAGTTTAAACCAAATTCTTCTTTTCCAATCTCAAATGATCTTGATTTACTTTTAATAAAATCATTTATATTGTTGCTCAACGTTTCACCTATAGAATCATTCACAAAACTTGTATGTAGATTACGTAGATTGACAGATGTAATATTATTTCTCACACTTGGATAGTATATTATTCGTTTTACAGGATTCTCTCCTTTAAAAAAAGATAATTCCAAAAAATTGCCCAATTTATTTTCTTCAACCGCTTCTATATTAGGTAATATTAGACAAGTTTTTTCTCTATTAGAGATCTCACCTAAAAACAAACCTGCTTCCGCACCCGTTGAAATACTTTCATGAAATATAAAAATAACATCTGATAACAGAGATACTAAAAATTCTACATCATATAAATTTCTCATATAAATATCGCCATAGTTAAGATACATTTTAGATTTACTAAATGAAAAATTTTCCTCTAATATTATGATTTTGTAAGATGAATTAATATTTTCCAGATGTTTTTTCAATACATTTCTTTTATCACTAACATCTGATTTCACATATTTTGAACCACATAAAAAAATAAATTTATATAGTTCATTTTTTTCTTCCTTATTCTTAAATATATATTTACTCATCATTGCTCCATATAAAAAGAGCCCTACCTAAAATTTGTAGAGACTTTCATTGAGAACGAAAGGTAGTAGTACGTGGGTTCTTGACGACTTGCGGCGAGTTCGCCGTATGTCTAAAGGTTCTACGTACGACCTTTCGTAATTCTATTTCATATAGTAATTTATTACTATCCTCGACAAAGTCGAGTATCAAATTTTACTATTTTTAAAATACTCAACCTTTGGAACTACCAAAGGAAATAACATGATATGTTATTTTTCTAGGGCTCTACTCCATTATATCATAAAATATCCATATTTTCTATATCTTGAACCTTGTTAAAAAATGTCTTAGCTTCTCTGTTTCTAGAATTAAACATAGTTTCCCACTCTAACTCTTCATTATTATATTTACAGAGTTCTTTTTGTTGTATAATTTGTATTATCTTCTCATCTTTTAGAATCACCGATTTTAACATTATTATATATTTATATGCTGTTCTTTTTAAATAATCCGGAGTATCTTCATCTCCTAATTCTTTAGATAGTATGTCTTTTGCAAGAATTAAATTGATTAATACTTTAAGATGATTCAAACTCAGATTATGAAGATCAAACTCATTGTCCAAATGAATAGAAGTATCCTCTAAATTTATACCCGTTATTAAATACTCTTGACTTGAATTTTCATCAGATATTATTAGTTTATATTCTTTTCCGAAAGACCGGTTTTTTACTTTATTATTTAAAAAATCAATAAGTTGATTAATCATTTCTTCACTATCTGCTGAAAAATTATCAATCAGTAATTTCAGAATATCAAAATCACTTAAATAAATTTTAACATTATTCTCATTTATAAGGAATCTAGTTTTTTCATTCTTTCTTATTAAAAAATTATATTTTTTATTTCCATAACTAACCTCTAAGTTTCTTTCTACACCAAAGTATTTATTGATACTAGTATCTCCAAATCGCGTTTTAACTTTTTCCTTTTCTTTATCTAAAAGAAAATCTAAATCTTCTATGAAATTCATATTATTCTCCTCTTTATTTTATATTATATCAAATCCAATTTTTCAGCTCAATATTATTATACAACAAAAACATCCAATTCCTTGGATGCTTTGTAAGTTCTTAATGTCTGAAATGTCTCACGCCTGTGAAGACCATGGTCAAGCCATACTTGTCCGCAGCTTCGATGGATTCTTGGTCACGAACGGAGCCACCAGGCTGGATGATGGCCTTGATTCCTGCTTTGGCGATTTCTTCCACGTTATCCGCAAATGGGAAGAAGGCATCCGAGGCAAGGACGGCACCGTCAAGACGGTCTTTAGCCTGTTCAATAGCAATACGGACTGAAGCCACACGGTTAGTTTGACCTGGGCCAACGCCAAGTGTCATGTGGTCATTGGTCACGATAATACCGTTTGATTTGACGTACTTGATAGCCTTCCAAGCGAACTCAAGAGCAGTCGCTTCTGTCTCAGTTGGCTGGCGTTTTGTCACCACTTGCCAGTCAGCTGGGCTTTCTTTCACCACATCTTGATTTTGCACGAGAAGTCCACCGACCACACCAGTATATTCAGCTTCCGCTTCACTCGCTTCTTGAGCGTCAAATGGCAAGGCAAGGATACGCAAGTTTTTCTTTTTATTGGTCAAAATAGCTAGCGCCTCATCCGTATAGCTAGGTGCGATGATAATCTCGAGGAAAACACCATGCATCTTCTCAGCTGTCGCAGCATCCACCTCACGGTTGAGAACAACAATTCCACCAAAGATAGACACTGGGTCAGACTCATAAGCGTAGTCCCAAGCAGTCTCGATGTCATCAGCCTGACCGATTCCACATGGGTTCATGTGTTTGAGAGCCACAACGGTTGGACGGTCTTTGAAATCACGGATAATACGAATAGCAGCATCTGCATCGCGGATATTGTTAAATGACAATTCTTTCCCGTTGAGCTGCTTAGCTGAAGCAATCGAGTAGTCTGTTGGCAAAGCTTTCTGGTAGAAGTCTGCTTCTTGTTGAGGATTTTCTCCGTAACGCATTGGTTGCTTGAGGTCATAGGTCAAGGTCAACTTTTCAGGTTTTGTTTCACCCACTTGAGCTGTGAAGTATTCTGCAATCAAGGCATCATAAGCTGCTGTGTGACGGAAAACCTTGGCTGCCAAATGCTGGCGAGTTTCGTAAGTCGTTTCACCATTGGCAGACAATTCGTCAAGAACAAAAACGTAGTCAGCAGGGTCTACCACAACTGTTACGCTGGCATGGTTTTTCGCTGCTGAACGAAGCATAGACGGCCCGCCGATATCGATATTCTCCACCGCATCAGCGTATGTCACATCTGGTTTGAGAATCGTTTCTTTAAAGGGATAGAGATTGACCACAACAAGGTCAATGAGATCGATTTGATTATCCTTGGCTGCTCCCAAGTGGCTATCCAAATCACGACGAGCGAGGAGTCCCCCGTGGATATTTGGATGAAGGGTCTTGACACGACCGTCCATCATTTCTGGAAAACCAGTCACATCATCAATCGCAATGGTGTCTACCCCAGCATTATCAAGGGCAACCTTGGTCCCACCTGTCGAGATAATCTCCCAACCAAGTTTTTTAAGTTCTTGGGCAAATTCAACAATGCCTGCTTTGTCTGAAACACTAATTAGTGCGCGTTTAGTCATTTTTGTTCCTTTTCTAAAAGTGTATATTTTACCACAGATAGAACATCTGATAGGTAAACTTCTTTTGATGCCTTTCCAAATGGAGGATATTTAATAATATTTTTAATCGAATGATCTATGAATCTAATAAGTAATACTACTACAAATACAAAAATAATCAGCCCTAAAAACGTATCAACCGAAATAGCCGTTGTATCTGTTACAAACAATTTATTTAAAGATAACGTAATAAAGGCTGTTACTAGAATCATCCCAATAGCACCAATTGATTTTACTACATTTTCATATTTTTGTATTTGTTCATTTCGTTTGTTATTCAAATCACTAACTAGCATTTTAGCTACCTTCTCTGCATCAACTCCATAAAGACGATTCAAGGAAGACTTTACTTCATTGCATAATTCAGTGAATTTACTAGGTGCTCCCACTGAGACTTTGTTAAATTTTCGAGCATAAATACCGAAAAAAAATAAAATAATCAGAGTAATTATAAGGCTAACCTTCCAATAAGATGAATCTGAAAAAAAACGAAGAAGAATTAAGTCTCCAAACATACAAACAATCAGCAGACAAAGGAATAACAATAACATTTTTCTCGCTTTTCTGATTTCAGGATAAAATTGTTTTTCGTATTCATTAAAGAATATTTCAAATTCCTCTACATTTTTTAATAAATTATCAACTACTTTATTCATAATAATCCTCTTTTATCTTCTCCCGATTCCTAACTCATCCAAGACTTCTGGATACAAATTGTACTCTGCCTCATGGATTCGAGCTTCAAAACTTTCAATCGTATCATCAGCTAGTCGTGGGACGCGCACTTGTTTGATAACCTTTCCTGTATCCACGCCTGAGTCCACCCAGTGAATGGTCACGCCACTCTCAGCAACGCCAGCATTCCAAGCATCCTCAATTCCATGAGCTCCTGGAAATTCGGGCAGGTAGGCAGGATGAATGTTGATAATTCGACCTTCATAGGCTGCCAATAAGGTTGGCCCAACGATTTTCATATAGCCTGCGAGGCAAATCAAGTCAATCTGGTGTTCTTCCAAGAGTTCGACAAGGGCTGCTTCGTAGTCTACCTTGTTCTCAAACTCCTTGAGTTCAAAAGCATAGGATAGGACACCAAGCTTTTCTGCACGCTCAAGCACATAGGCATCACGATGGTCTGAAAAGACAAACTCCACTGGAAATTCTTCAGCAATCACCTGAAAATTTGAGCCATTACCAGAGGCAAAAACCGCTATTTTTTTCATTTGATGATGACACTTTCGTTTTCTTTCTTGACGATGCGACCAATTTCATAGACTGGTTCATCCAGCAATTCCTTGACACGATCTACATTTTCAGGGCTAACTGCCAGCATAAGTCCCACACCCATATTGAAGATTTCAAACATTTCTTCATGCTTGATTTGACCGTATTTCTCAAGAGCTTTGAAAATCGGAAGCACTGGAACCTTGCTTTCCTCAATCTCAGCTGCTAGGTCATCTGCAAACATACGAGGAACATTTTCGATAAAGCCTCCACCAGTGATGTGGGCAATACCGTTGACCAACTCTTCCTTGATGAGGGGCAAAACAGCCTTAACATAGATACGAGTCGGCTCAAGAAGGACTTCCTTGAGTTTCTTGTCTTCCAATTCTGGCAAGACTTCCTCACCCGTATAGTCCGCAAAGACACGACGCACGAGTGAGTAACCATTTGAGTGGATTCCACTTGAAGCAAGTCCGAGAAGGACATCACCTTCAGACACCTTTGAACCGTCTATGATTTGAGATTTTTCAGCCACACCGACTGCAAAACCAGCCAGATCGTAGTCATCTGCGCCATACATACCAGGCATTTCAGCTGTTTCCCCACCGATAAGAGCAGCGCCTGCCTGCACACAACCTTCTGCCACACCAGCAACCACTTGTTCTAGCTTAGCTGGTTCATTCTTTCCAGTAGCGACGTAGTCAAGGAAATAGAGGGGCTCCGCACCTGCAGCAATAATGTCGTTGACACACATGGCCACACAGTCCTGACCGATGGTATCGTGCTTGTCGTACTTGATAGCCAGCATGAGCTTGGTTCCGACACCGTCAGTCCCCGAAATCAAGACCGGCTCTTTGACACCTGTTTTTGAAAGGTCAAACATGCCACCGAAACCACCAAGGGCTCCCATAACACCTACACGCTCCGTACGAGCCACGTGCTTTTTAATCCGTTCAACAACTTCATAACCCGCTTCAACATCCACACCAGATTGAGCGTACGCATTTTTATTTGCCATTTTATTTTTCCTTTTCTTTTTTTGGGAAAGACTGCGACGTATTTTTAGATAAACAATTATTTTATCTAATACTCAATGAAAATCAAAGAGCAAACTAGGAAGCTAGCCGCAGGCTGTACTTGAGTACGGCAAGGTGAAGCTGACGTGGTTTGAATTTGATTTTCGAAGAGTATAAAAATACTAGTCAGGGTTCTAGCTTTGCCCCATAGGAGAAAGCGTCTACTGACAAATGCTTTAGCTTTTAGTCAGTAGTGAGACGTAGAGCATAAGCATTTTTATTTGTCATTTTTATATTCCTTTTCTTTAATGGAGGATCTATTGTCTATTTGTAAAAACTGGTCTTTTCTTCCAAACTTCGACGATAGTCTTCCTCATAGTCGTAGAGAGGCGTTGGGTAATCACCGTCAAAGTAAGCGACACAGAGACCGCCATTTGGCGCATCTGTTTCGATCCCAATCGACTCAATCAAGCCATCAATTGAAAGATAGGTCAGACTGTCCGCACCAATGATTTGGCGAGTTTCTTCAACAGTATGATTGGCCGCAATTAGCTCCTGACGGGTCTGGATATCAATCCCGTAGAAGCACGGATAAGCTAGCGCTGGACTGCCAATAGCAACGTGAACCTCAGTCGCACCTGCTTCTTTCAAAAGCTGAACGATACGACGAGAGGTTGTTCCGCGAACGATAGAATCATCCACCATAACCACACGCTTGCCTTTTACAACACCAGAAACAGCAGATAGTTTCATCCGCACCCCTTGCTCCCGCAATTCTTGAGTCGGTTGGATAAAGGTCCGTTGCGTGTATTGGTTCTTGATGAGGCCCATTTCATTTGGTAGCCCGGACTCTTCTGCAAATCCCATAGCCGCGCTGAGGGAGGAATTGGGTACACCAACTACAATATCCGCCTCATGCTTGAATTCACGCGCCAATTGGGCACCCATACGTTTGCGAGCCGTATGGACATTGACACCGTGGATATTAGAATCAGGGCGAGCAAAATAGATATACTCCATAGAACAGATTGCTAACTGGGTATCATCTGTATAGCTATCATACTGGATTCCCTTGTCATCAATAATCACAATCTCACCTGGCTTCAAATCACGAATCCATTCAGCACCAATAACCTCAAAAGCACAGGTTTCAGAGGAAACCACCACCGCTCCGTTGGCCATTTTCCCGATAGAAAGTGGACGGAAACCATTGGGGTCAAGAGCCGCAATCAACTTGTCCTCAAACAGCAAGATATAGGCAAAGCCACCTTTGACAAGGCTGAGCGCCTCTTTGATTTTGCCCATCAAGTTCGGATTGTGACTCCGACGAATGAGGTGAGCCAAGATTTCCGAGTCCGAAGTCGCGCTGAAAATCGCTCCTCTTTGTTCCAGTTCTTTCTTGAGAGAGGCTGCATTGGTCAGATTTCCATTATGAGCCAACCCAAACTGCATATCGTGAAAACGGAAGAGGAAGGGCTGGATGTTATCTACAGAAGCTTCGCCAGCAGTCGCATAACGCACATGCCCAATCGCACCAGTTCCTGTCAATTTATCTAAGTTAGCAGGATTTCTGAAGACTTCTGATAGAAGACCCATATCACGATGGCGCTTCAATTGCCCCTGATCATTGGAGAGGATTCCTGCCCCCTCCTGACCACGGTGTTGAAGACTGTGGAGACCAAAATAGGTCAACTTAGCAGCATCTGGATGTCCCCAGATACCGAAAACACCACATTCTTCATTAAGAGATTTTACTTCGTATGTCATTTTTTATACCTTTTATTTTTACATTATAGCCCACTCTTCTAAAAGAAAATTAGGAATTTCATCTGGCTCGACTCTCTTATAACTATCAACTCCTACACACTGACCCAAATTAGGTTTACCAAACAGTTCTTGACTCAATAGCACAAGCTTCTCATTAGTTCTAATTTTTTCTTTAATTGTCGGGCTAAAGTAATAGTTTTCAGTGTAAGCAAATATTAAATAATTAAGAAAATCCAGTTTCTTCAATCGATCGCTACTATTAAACTGACTTTTTAGAGATTTATATTTCCTATCCCTTTTATGATAAAAAGCTAGCACCATCGTCTTTTCTTTTAACGGTAAGATAGCTAGATGCAACTTCTGAATACGATTATTTTTTGAATGGTTACTCGTATCATTCACTGGATATCCATACATATCTCTAATCAACGTTAATGAGCCTTGAAACGCTATCGGTGTCTTATAGGGGAGTACCTCATGAAAAATAATTCGATATGCTCCTTTAAGATTGTCTTCAATAGCAGTTTTATGGAGTAAAATTTCATTTTGAAAATCTTCAATATCATAATCAAAAGAATTATGAAGATCTTTTATTTTTTGAGATGTATTCTCTAATGTTTTATTAGAAATCTCAGGTATTCTTAAGTATAAAGCTTTCTTAATCGTCTTATCAGACATTATTTTTTCAAAATGATATTTTTCCTCCCTCCTTCTAACTAATTCTAAAAGGAAATTTTTCAATGCAATTTGTGACAACATTTTATCGCTAGGATAAGACGTAAGATTCATTTCATTTTCATATTCCTGAAAATAGAATGAATCACATTTACGACAAATAATTTGTATCGTTCCCGATTTGCTCACTCCCTTATCATTATCTAACAGATCGCTCCCTATTAAATAACCAGCTTGTGTTAACATGCCAGAATCAGAAATTTTTTTAACGATAACTGTGGAATGGTGTGAGAATTGCAGAAACTTGTAGTATCTTTATCACAAAGTAAACACTTTCTTGGCTTTAAGTCCTCCTTCATTACTCTCATCTCTCTAGATAATAATTTTTTCAATTGAATCTTTTTTTCAATATCAGGTATATCAATTAATTTATTCAAATACTTCACAAACTTTCATTTTACTTCTCAAAACACACCAATCGTTATAGTCAGTTCTAGTCTTATTTTCCAGCAAAGTATTTAACCGCCGACGCAAACAGGTGCTGGTCTTTATTTCCTGGGATATTTTGGAAAAGACCATCCTCATAACGTTCTGAGTGTCCCATTTTACCAATGATTTGACCGTTCTTGCTGGTAATTCCTTCAATGGCATGGACGGAACCATTCGGATTGTACTTAGAATCCATGCTTGGTTTGCCTTCAAAGTCAACGTATTGGCTAAAGATTTGACCATTGTCACGGAGCTCTTCAAATTCCTCAGCCGTCACGACAAATTTCCCTTCACCGTGCGATACTGGGATGGCATGGATATCGCCCACTTGCACTCCAGCCAACCATGGTGAGTTGGTATTCGCAATCCGAGTTTCCACCATCTTGGCCACGTGCTGGTTGGCATCATTGTAGAAGAGGGTTGGGCTGGTACTGTTAGCATCTTCAAAGTTTCCATATGGAAGAAGACCTGATTTGACCAAGGCCTGGAATCCATTACAGATACCGATAATCAAACCACCACGAGCAATAAAGCTATCAATGGCTGCACGCACTTTTTCATTGAGCAGAATGTTGACGATAAACTTGGCTGATCCATCTGGTTCGTCCGCAGCTGAGAATCCACCTGCAAAGAAGAGAATGTTAGCCTTGCCGATATTGTCAACCATAGTTTCAACGGACTTGACAATGGCTTCTTCATTCAAGGTCACAAACGGCACCAAGTTAACCTCTGCACCTTCTTTTTCAAAGGCCTTGGCTGAATCATATTCTGAGTTGGTTCCTGGGAAGACTGGGATGTAAACCACTGGTTTTTCAACTCTTTCTTTAGCTTTGATAACTGCTTCAGAAGCGACAGCTGGAACTTCTTCCAGTTCTTTAGATTGGGCAAATTCAGTTGGGTAAACTTCTTCCAGTCTTCCTTGGAAGGCACTGTCAAGTTTCTGTCCATCTAGCTTCACACCGTTGACAGTCAGTGTAAAGTCTGATTTTGTTTGTCCAATCTTCTCTACTCCAGCAATTTCTTCAGGAGATGTGAAGACAAATCCGCCTAATTGAGCTGTCAAAGCAGTTTCAGGTTCAGGCAAGATTACCTCTGCACCAATATGATTTCCAAAGGTAGCAAGTGCCAAACTTTCAACCACACCACCATATTTGACAGCTGAAGCAGATGTCACTTTGTGACCAGCTTGGATGTCTTTAAACTGAGCAAAATTAGACTTAATCAAGTCAAAATCAATCTCTGTAGAGAGGGCTTGACCTGGGATGTAGTAGATATTTTCACCAGCAACCTTGAACTCAGGAGAAAGCACATTACGGCTATCTGCCGTCGTCACCCCAAAGGCAACCAAGGTTGGCGGAACGGTCAATTCTTCAAAAGTACCAGACATGGAGTCCTTACCACCGATAGATGGCAAACCAAGTTGGATTTGTGCTTCGATAGAGCCTAGAAGAGCTGCTACTGGCTGACCAAAACGCTCAGCTTGTTTATCCATGCGCTCGAAATACTCTTGGTAAGAGAAACGAGCCTTAGACCAGTTTGCGCCAGCAGCCACCAAACGAGCAGTTGCTTCGATAACCGCATAAGCAGCACCGTGGTATGGAGACCATTCAGCTACATATGGGTTGAAACCTTGAGCCATGACTGAGGCAGTATGAGTCACACCGTGTTGTACAGGCAATTTCTGCACAGAAGCCTCAGTCGGTGTGAGTTGGTAGCGACCACCAAGTGGGTGATTGACCGTAGAGCGTCCAACAGAGCAGTCAAAGATAGTCTGTAATCCTTTTTGACTCGCATGATTCAAATCAGATAGAACTGTAAGGGTATCTGCTTCCAGTGTTTCTACGCTTGTTGTACGCTCTTCTGGAAGTTTGACATCCTTGTCCACAACCTTGGCATCGACGACCACACGCACACCATTGGTATCAAGGAAGCGACGTTCCAAGTCCACAATTGTCTCACCATTCCAGTGCATGACAAGATTTGGTTTTTCAGTCACTGTCGCAACCACAACAGCATCAATATTTTCTTTGTTACATTCAGCAACGAAGGCATCTACATCCTCAGGACGCACCACAACCGCCATCCGTTCTTGTGATTCAGAGATGGCAATTTCGGTACCATTTAAGCCCTGGTATTTAAGAGGCACCTTGTTGAGGTCAATTTCAAGACCGTCTGCCAATTCACCGATGGCTACACAGACACCACCAGCACCAAAGTCGTTAGATTTCTTGATAAGACGAGTGACATTGCCATTACGGAAAAGGCGTTGAATCTTGCGTTCTTCTATAGCATTCCCTTTTTGGACTTCAGCACCAGCTGTTTCAACAGATTCAACAGTTTGAACCTTAGAAGACCCTGTCGCACCACCGACACCGTCACGTCCAGTCTTACCACCGAGAAGGATAATGACATCGCCCGCTTCAGGCTTTTCACGAACAACATTGCCCTTTGGAGCCGCACCGACAACTGCGCCTAACTCCATACGCTTAGCAACGAAACCTGGGTGGAAGTACTCACGAACATAAGTCGTCGCCAGACCAATCTGGTTCCCATATGAAGAATAACCATGAGCCGCTGTTTTAGAAATAACCTGTTGTGGCAATTTCCCAGCACGCGTTTCCGAAATCGGTGCTGTAATATCACCAGCACCCGAGATCCGCATGGCTTGGTAAACATAGGAACGACCTGACAACGGATCACGAATGGCACCACCGATACAGGTAGCTGCTCCACCAAATGGCTCAATTTCTGTTGGGTGATTGTGGGTTTCGTTCTTGAACATGAGGAGCCAAGGTTCCTTGACACCATCAACGTCCACTTCGATTTCGACCGAGCAAGCATTGATTTCGTCTGACACTTCCATATCGTCCAAACGTCCATTAGCACGCTCATATCGACCGAAAATAGTCGCCATATCCATCAAGGTTTGTGGTTTTTCAGAACGCCCCAACTCTTCACGCATGGCAATATACTTGTCATAGGTCGCCTGCAATTGTTTTTGGAATTTAGAAGCTGAAAAATCGATGTGTTTCAACTCTGTCTCAAAAGTCGTGTGACGGCAGTGGTCAGACCAGTAAGTGTCCAAAACCTTGAGTTCTGTTTCCGTCGGCACGCGCCCGATTGACTTGAAATAGTCTTGGATAAAGAGCAAATCATCCACTTCCATAGCCAATCCTTGCTCAGACTTATACTGTGCAAAATCTTCTGCCCTATAGCTTTCAAAGAAAGTCAATTTAGGAATCGTCTTGTCCGACTCTGAAAATTCCTGCTTGACAATCCCTGTTGTGATGTCCTTGAAACGAGAATCAACTGGATTGAGCAAGTAGTTCTTGACCGCTTCCAACTCAGTCGCATCAATATCTTTATTCACCAAGTAAAGTTGGGCTGTGTTGACCGTCACGTCACTTGAACTTCCCAGTAAAAGCAAGGCTTCCTGTGAAGATGCCGCACGCTGGTCAAATTGCCCAGGTAGACTTTCAATAGCAAAGAAAGCATAGTTAGCAAGATCGGCCTGCACAGCCGCGTCGTCCAAAACATGGTCGGTCACCTGCTCAGAGAAAATGTGTTTTTCCGCACGCGCAAACAAATCCTCTGCCAAATCAAAGACATCATAAACTTGCACGATGCGAATACTTTTCAAAGTTGACAATCCCAAATTATGCTGGAGTTCTCTAACTAAACTCTCTGACTTGACCTGAAAATCAGCCTTTTTCTCAACAAAAATACGTTTATCCATCAATTCTTATTCCTTTATTTCAGCTCTTGCAATATTCCCAAACGACTTCTAGGTTATTATTTTAGTTCCTGCAACTTTTCCCAGACAACTTCGTAAACGTCTGTTAGTTCTCCCAATCCTCTACGGAGTGAAAAGGTCTGGGGGACCTTTTCAGCCTGAGTCCTTTTAGTTGAGAGACGAAGGTTTTCCGTTGCAAACAGATTATTTCAAACCTTTCAGCTTCTCCCAAACAACTTCATAAACATCGGTTAATTCACCTAGTCCCCTACGGAAAACATCCTTGTCCATGTGGTTGCCATCCGCATCCCACAAACGGCAGTTATCTGGTGAAAATTCATCTGCCAAGATAATCTTGCCATCCTTGTCAAAACCGAACTCTAGCTTAAAGTCAATCAACTTAAGCCCAATCTCAGCAAACCAGCCTTTCAAAAGTTCATTAATACGACGGGTTTCTTCCTTCAAGTAGGCAATCTGCTGGTCATCCGCAATCTGTAGGAATTTCACATGCTCGTCATTGATGAATGGATCATCCAAATCATCATTTTTATAGTAAAATTCAACAATCGGAGTCTCCAAGGCGATTCCTTCATCAACGCCAAAACGTTTTGAAAAGGAACCAGCCGTGTAGTTGCGAAGCACAACTTCCAAAGGAATAATCTTAACCTTTTTATTGAGTTGTTCTGTGTCTGAAAGTTTGTCCACAAAGTGAGTCGCCACACCAGCCGCATTTAATTTCTCAAAAATAAAAGATGAAATCTGATTATTCAACACTCCCTTACCTGCAATCTGCTCCTTCTTGACACCGTTGAAAGCAGTCGCCTGGTCCTTGTAAGTCGAAATAATAAGATTTTCATCCTCAGTTGTATAGATATCTTTAGCTTTTCCCGAATAGATCAATTGTTTTGACATTTTAAAGTTCGCCTTTCGTATTACTTGAGCACATTTTACCACAAAAAGCCTAAAATTACAAGAATTTAACCGAATAAATAACACATTCGCTCTAAAAATCGTAAAGAAAAAACTGCAAGAAGTATCTTTCTCACAGTTTTAAAATCATTTAACTCTAAAAACACGAACATTATTCTTTGTTCAAAAATTGATCCAAATAATAACGTAGGTAACTTTTCTTGCCTATAATCATCTGTAGGCGACCTTCCACCCCGTACCGAAGTTTTTCTGCCTGCTCAGCAGTCAGATCGGTCTCAGCCTCGATTTTAAAGAAATTCCCTTTCTCAGTCTTAGTAGCTGTCGCATCTATGCTGGTAATCGTGGAATTTAAGAAAAGTTGATTCTTAGCATCATGAGTCGTAGTATAACGAACAGAATCCCCAACCTTGACTCTAGCAACATCTTTTGAACTTAGATAAGCTGTAAGTTTGGCTTTCCCTTCTTTTTCCAAGGACGGATAGAGTTGGGCTAGTAGGGCACCTTCTGCTACCATGGTCGAATCACTAGTCTCAGGATTAAGATGAAGCACCCCATCCTCACTGGCCGTAATTTTCCCCTTATCTAGAAGATTTCCCTGCACCTTCTTGCCTGACTCTGCCTCCAAGATTTTCTGATCTAGAAGGGTCAATTCCTGACCAACCTTAGCCAAGTGTTGTGATTTAAGAGATTCCAATTGACTGCCTAAACCAGACGCATAGGCTCGCTGGGTACCTGAACCTGCATACTGGACACGGTAAGTAGCAAGACTGGATTCTAACTGAGAAAGCTGCGCTTCAACCTGCGCAACAGCCTGGGCCTTAGCTTGCGGATTTTCCTCGCCCTGAGACTTGTAGGACTGATAGAGAGAGTAGGCTAGATTCTGATTGCCCAAGGAAAAGCCTGTTTCAATAGCTGACTTAGCTGTCTGGTAATCGCGAATTTTAGCCTCTGTTTGACTGATGAGGTTGCCGATTTCAGCTTGGGTTTGACTAGATGCTGCATTCTGGGACGCGATGGTCTCATTTTGTTGCGATATACTAGCCCTAAGACTGCCTGCTTGACTGATGTAGTCGCGAAAGGTGGCCTGGTAGCCAAACTTATCCTCCTCTGGAAAGTAATCCGTCCCTTCTTGCAGACTCTTCTGCAAATACTCCAATTGCTGTTTTTGATCCTTGAGCATGTCCAACTGGCTGGCATAAGACTCCACTTGGACACCCTCTGCCCCTTCCTGATATTGAACCAACAATTCTCCCTTTTTAACTAGCTTATTTTCTTCCAAATGATTGACAAGAATGCGATTGTTGCTAGTTGACTGGATATTTGCAAGGATACGACTAGGCTCAACAGTAGCTCTAGTTGACAAACTCATCTCCTTCTCTGCCAAAGTTGCAAAGCCAAGCAAAAACACGAGCAGAAGGGACATGGGTACAATCACCCGACTGGAAAAATTATGGTATCGACGATTATAAAACTCCGCACTTTCTAAAAATTCTGGTTTCATCCTCTCCTCTTTCTAGCTATTCACCAAATGGGCGTAAAAGCCACCCTGTGCAAGCAAATCAGCATGTTTTCCTTCTTCAACAATCTTGCCCTGATCCAAGACAACAACCTTCTCTGTTCGCTCAGCAATGGTCAAGCGGTGGGCGATGAAAATCAAGGTCTTATCTAAAGCCATGAGATTATCAACAATCCGCTTCTCTGTCAAAATATCCAAACTGCTGGTCGCCTCATCCAAAATCAAGACAGGCGCATCTGTCAAGATAGCACGCGCCAGAGCGATTCTCTGACGTTGACCACCTGAAATCCCTGCCCCATCCGAAGTCAATTCTGTCTGGTAATTCAGGGGCATACGCTCGATATCCTCTCGAATCTCTGCCAATTCAACCGCCCGTAAGATATCTTCCTGAGTCGTCCCCTCCTTGGCTCCCAAAAGAAGATTCTCCAAAATCGTCCCGTTAAAGACATAGGGCTGTTGAGGCAGATAGTTGATGTACTGGCGCAAGGCCTTTTTATCAATCTGATTGAGATTGACACCACCCAGACTAATCTCTCCCTGACTTGGGTCGTAAAAATTAACCATCATCTTGGCCAAGGTCGTCTTACCTGATCCTGAAATACCCACAAAAGCCACCTTAGAACCTTGGGGAATGGTCAAATTGATATCTGACAAGACATCTCGACCATAGCCATACTTGTAGGAAACCTGCTTGAAGGTCATATCTCCCTTCATCAAACTCAAATCCTCGACCCTTTTCTTCTCCTCAAACTCCGAAGCTACCAGATAAACCTCGTTCAGACGGTTATTGGCAACCTGCGCTGTCTGAAGCTTGGTTTGCAGATTGATGATATTTTCCAAAGGATTTGTAAAGTAAACCAGCAAGGTATTATAGGTAATCAACTGCCCCAAACTCATCTTGCCATCCATGACCAGAACAGCCCCCATCCAGAGAATGCCGACATTGAGCAAGAGATGGGCAACCTTTTTCAGAGCCTTTTGCTGACTCTCTGCCCGACTATAGGTAAAGGATTTCTTCAGATAATCCACAAATTCCTTGTCAATCTTTTGGTAACGCTGACTTTCACTGGTCAAAGACTTGATAGTCTCAATACCGTTGATGTCCTCGATGATAGAAGAAGACAGAACCGCATTTGCTTCCATGGTATCCCGATTCATCTTTTCAAACGGCTTCATAAATGCAAAGATAATCACTGTGTAGATAGGAAGTGCCAATAAGGTCATGAAAAAGAGATTGGTATTTTGTGAAAATAAAACAAGGGAAATAATGACAACCGTTGACACATCTAGGAAAATCGAAAGAATGGTCGAAGCCAGCGCATCGATAATACTGTTAGCATCCGTGAAACGAGACACGATTTCCCCTGTCCTGCGTGTCACAAAGAAGGACATAGGCAGGTGAAAAACATGCTTGATATAGGACAAAATCACATCAATCGACAAGCGCTGCCCCAAAACAAGCAAGAGATACTCCTGAGCGTAAGACAAAACCTGCTGGAGAATATAGACGATAACCAGCCCAATAGAAATAATCCCCAACGTCGAACGCATCTGATCTGGTACATAGGTATCAATGATAGACTGCAAATAATAAGAACCCACAATGTTAATCAAGGTGACCAAGAGTGTTGCCAAAACGATATTGGCAATCAAACCACGCTGTTTCACTAATATAGGGATAAAAGAGAGCAGACCATTCTTTTGATCCTTATAAGGCTTATAGTCTGGACTAGGTGCCATAAAAAGAGTCACTCCCGTCCATTCTTCCGCAAAACGCTCACGTGGCAGCTTGGTCAATTTTACCTCAGGATCTGGATCGGCAATATGAATGCTATCCTTATCCTGCCCAATTACCACATAATAGTGGAGCAATTTTCCTTCCTTAAGCACATGAGCAACAAAAGGAAAAGTCAAATCTGGCAAGTCAAAAAGCGTCATATCCGCCTTAATTGCTCGCGTCTCAAAACCAACCTCCTCTGCCACCTTGACCAAGCCCAAAGCCGTCGTCCCATCCATGGTCGTCTTGGCCAGTTCTCGCAAGTAAGCCAAAGAATAGTAACTACCATAGTAGCCAAAAACCATGGCTAATGAAGCTACACCGCAGTCCATCTGATCCACCTGCGAACGATAGTGACGTTTCCCAAATTTCATATTCATCTCCTTTTTTCTAAACTCATCTGATAATACCTATCTTACCCCAATCCCTAAACAAAAACTGGACTTCCTCCCCAAATGCGCCTATCTACCTCCCAAATGCACTTTTTGGATAAAAAAATAGGCAGAACAAACGTCATGCCTAAAATATATATTTATTTCTTTTTCTTCCTAATTCTTTTGTCAATCATGTACAAAACGATAATCGAAAATAGCGGTGGTACAATATAACTCTTTTCACTCATTGTCAGCTGAAATCCCAGGGGTGCTAGTATCTTAAAGATGAAAATATTCATCAAAAATAGAAAAACAAATACTAAAAAATATCCTAAAACCTTCTTCATTTCTTTTCTTCAACTTTCCTAATTTCTACACCTATTTTATCAAAAATACATGTAAAACTCCAAATAGACACCTCAATTGCACTTTTTTGGCAAAAAATAGGCAGAATAAGCGTTCTACCTAAAATATATATTTAAAAAGATTAAAATGTAAATAATTGTCAAATAGAATGTTGAGCTACATTCTTAGCAACATACAACTACTCTTATCTTGCTATTCTTTACTTTTGACGACTTCTACCACATCGCCTACACTTTGGAGTTGATCAATTTCCTCGTCACTGATTTCGATGCTAAATTCATCTTCCAGTGTCAAGATAAATTCCATCAAGTCAACTGAGTCAGCATCCAAGTCGTCTTTCAGACTCAAGGATTCTGTCACAACAAAGTCTTCTCCCTGTCGCTCTTGGATAATGGTCACAATACGGTCAAAAATTTCTTTTTCTGTCATCTCTTTTATTCTCCTGAAAATTCACGCGCAGTCTGGGCAACTACGTCTGTTTCTAGCATGGTACGAATCTGGCGAATCGTACTATAGACAGCCTTGGCATCGCTTGAGCCATGAGTCTTGACAACCGGTGCCTTGACACCAAACAAGACCGCTCCACCAACATCTGAATAGTTGAGCTGTTTTTTCAAACCTCTGAGGCTATCCTTGAGAAGGAGGGCACCTAATTTCGCTCGAAGACCACCACCTGTAATAGCTGTCTTGAGCAAGCCCATAATTCCCATGGCTGTCCCTTCAATAGATTTGAGCACAGCGTTTCCCGTGAAACCATCTGCCACAACAACATCCGCAACGCCATTCATCAAATCACGCGCTTCCACATTTCCGATAAAATTCAAACTCGTATCAGCTGCTAGTAATTCGTAAGTTTCCTTGCGAAGCGGGTCACCCTTGCTACTCTCTGTTCCATTGTTAAGTAAGCCAACACGTGGTTGCGCAATGCCACGAACATTTTTAGCATAGAAAGAACCCAGAATAGCGTATTGATATAGGTGCTGGGCTGTATTTTCCGCATTGGCACCGAGGTCTAGCATGTCAAAACCTTTGCCATCTACAGTCGGCAAGGTCGACATAAGCCCAGGACGGTCGATGTTCTTGATACGACCCACGATGAAGAATCCAGCAGCCAACAAAGCACCTGTATTCCCAGCTGAGAGGACAGCGTCTGCTTCACCCTCTTTGACAGCCTTGGCTGCCAAGACCATACTGGCATTTTTCTTCTTCCGAATAGCTCTCGTAGGTTCATCGTCTGAATCAATCTTCTCATCCGTATGGATAATGCTGACGCGCTCTGTCTCTGTCAGATATTGCTTGATTTTGCTTTCATCTCCGTAGAGTTGAACCTCAATATCTGAAAAGTCAGCCAGGGCTTGATTGACACCCTCAACGATGGCCTGAGGTGCATAATCGCCCCCCATTGCATCTACTGCAATTTTTTTCATTTGTTTTCCTCTTTTAGTAATTGTCCCCAGTCTGCTAGGGAATCAATAAATTTCTTTGATTTTAGGTGAATCCCCACGTACTCTTCGTAGAGCTGATCCATAAATTGGCGTAGCTCTTGCTTGATTTCAGGCTTGAGCGAAATGGTCTCCAAAGTCTCAAAATCAATGGCTTGAAATTGATTGAGCAGATAAGGGATATTGGGATTGAGATGGCAACGTCTCTCATCCTCATGATAATGCTCTGGGCAAAGACAAGCTCCATATTTGAAAGAAAAGTCAAAAGCCTGACCAACCCGATGACAAAAAACACACTCATTAAAATTGAGACTAATACCAAATCGAGTCAAGATTTGAATTTCAAAAATATTGGTCAAAACCTGATAATCCAAGCCCGCTTCCATCAACTCCAAAGTCTTTTGCAAAAAAGCAAACAAGGGAGCATCCTGCTGATTATCCTGCAAACTCGCATCTGCAAGAGCTGCTACGTAGGTCGCATAGGCCATGACAAAGAGATCACTATTAATCTTGGGAAAGGTCATGACCTCATGATAGTCCTCGATGTAGCTGAGCCCGTCATCATTGATTCGCAAGAGAAATCGTGCCAGCACCAAGGGCTGAATAACAGGAGCCAGTTTGGATTGACCTGCGTGTTTGACGAAAAACATGCGCTTGCCAGCCTGCTCTGTAAAAATCTTGACTAGCTTGTCATCCTCACGAAAATTGCGATTGTAGAGCACCAAGCCTTGACTCGTAATAGACTGAATCATGCTTCTCTCATGTACTCCTCAAGTCGTTTCATGGCTTCTTTGATAGTCTCCATGCTAGCCGCATAAGACAGACGCACATAGCCTTCCCCATAACGCCCAAAGGCGGCACCAGGGATAAAGGCAACGGCCTTCTTCTGAGCAAAATCCTTCAGAAAAGCAAAGGAATCTTGATTGTAGCCCGCTGGAATCTTAGCAAAGATATAGAAGGCACCGTCTGGTTTGATAATCGCAAAACCAAGAGCAGTCATTTTCTCGATAATATAGTCTCGTCGCTGGATGTATTCCTTCTTCATATGTTCCGCATCGTTTTTACCAGCCGTCAAGGCTTCTACTGCAGCATGTTGGGCCATGGTATTTGCGGCAGTGACCAAGTACTGGTGACTCTTGATTAACTGGGCTGTGAAGGTCGCAGGAGCGAAAATCAGCCCCAAACGCCAACCGGTCATAGCATGCGATTTAGACAAACCATTGATAATAATAGCCTGATCTCTCAACATGGTTCCTAGAGACACATGGGCTTCGCCTGTGTAGGTCAATTCTGAGTAAACCTCATCACAGACAACAAAAATCTCATACTTGCGTAAAACAGCTGCCAAGGCTTCCAACTGCTCCCGACTATAGGTAATTCCTGTCGGATTGGCTGGATAGTTGAGAATAACCGCTTTGAGCTTGTCACCCTGCTCCAAAATGGCCTTTTCCAATATCTCTGGAGTCAAGACAAACCCATTTTCAGTTGTATCAATCTCGACAATCTCTGCCCCAACTAGATTGACAATCGGTTCATAGCCTGGGTAAGCAGGAGCTGGCAAAAGCACCTTGTCTCCCTCTTCCAAAATAGCTGTCAAAGTAGCAGATAAAGCCTCTGTCGCCCCAATTGTAACCAAGATTTCATTTTCAGGAGCATAGTCCAGTTGGTACTTTTCCTTAACAAAATCACTAGCTGCCTGACGTAAAGTCAGCAGACCACTCATCCCTGTATAGTAGGATTGGTTCTGGTCAATGGCTCGCTTAGCCGCCTCCTTGACATGATCTGGCGTTGTAAAATCAGGTTCCCCCAAGGTCAAACGCAAGACCCCAGGAATCTCAGAAATAGCCTGATCAAACTGACGAATCAACGAAACTTGAATCTTATCTAACTGTTTATTAAAGCGCTTAGTTAAGTCCATAGATACCTCCCACTTTCAAAACGTATCTCTATTATACTACAAAAGCCCCCCGACCGCAAAAATACATGATAGAATAGCTTTCCACTTTCTATTTTACTTTTCCTGTTTACAGGTCTATAATGGTAACAGATTCTATTTGGAGGTTTTTATGTCATTTCTATCAAAAAATGGAGCAGGCATCTTGGCCTGCCTTCTCATTTCAATCGTATCTTGGTACTTAGGAGGATTCTTCCCTGTGATTGGCGCGCCTGTTTTTGCGATTTTTATGGGAATGCTCCTACACCCCTTTCTCTCGCCTTATAAACAACTGGATGCGGGATTGACCTTTAGTTCTAAAAAATTGCTCCAGTATGCCGTTATCTTGCTTGGTTTTGGTCTCAATATCTCGCAAGTCTTCGCAGTCGGACAATCTTCACTCCCTGTCATCCTGTCCACCATCTCAATATCCTTGATTGTTGCCTACCTCTTCCAGCGCTTCTTTGCACTGGACACAAAACTCGCCACCTTGATTGGAGTAGGTTCTTCCATCTGTGGTGGTTCTGCCATTGCTGCGACAGCGCCTGTTATCCATGCTAAGGAAAGGGAAGTAGCCCAATCCATCTCCGTTATCTTTTTCTTCAATGTCTTGGCTGCGCTCATCTTTCCAACCCTAGGCACCTGGCTTCATCTATCCAATGACGGCTTCGCCCTTTTTGCAGGAACAGCTGTCAATGACACCTCCTCTGTAACCGCCACAGCCAGCGCCTGGGACAGTCTCTACCAGACCAATACCCTCGAATCCGCAACCATTGTCAAACTCACACGTACTCTTGCTATTATCCCCATCACTCTCTTTCTCTCCTACTGGCAAAGTCGCGAGCAAAAAAATAAGCAAGGCCTGCAACTGAAAAAAGTCTTCCCACTTTTTATCCTTTACTTTATCCTTGCATCTCTCCTAACCACCCTACTGACCTCTCTCGGTGTATCCAGTAGTTTCTTTACCCCTCTCAAACAACTCTCCAAATTTCTCATTATCATGGCCATGAGTTCTATAGGACTCAAAACCAATCTGCTAGCTATGATCAAATCCAGTGGAAAATCCATTGTTCTCGGAGCCATCTGCTGGATTGCCATCATCCTCACCAGTCTTGGGATGCAGACCCTTATCGGCATTTTCTAATACAAAAGGTAGCCCACCAGCTACCTTTTTCTTATGCTTCCTCAATCAAACGTGTATGTTCCCTCTTAATGCAACGATTCATCACGATGTCATCGCATCCACCAGCACGCAAGATTTCTTCCGCCTCTAGACTTTCAAGTCCTAGCTGTGCCCAAAAAATCTTTGCATCAGCCTTGAGAAAATCACGCGCCACATCTGGCAAAAACTCACTGCGACGGTAAACATTGACAATATCTACAGGAAAAGGAATCTCTGCTAGGCTAGCATAAACCTTTTCACCCAAGATTTCACCACCTGCTTCCTTGGGATTGACTGGGATGATTTTATAACCCCGAGCCTGCATTTCCTTGGTCACTCGATTGCTAGTTGTTTCCTCACGATCTGACAACCCCACCACAGCAAGTGTTTTACTCGTTGCTAGATACTGACGAATCACGCCATCACTTGGATTGATAAATTCTTGACTCATAGAAATCCTCCTTTTTCATCAGTATAGCATATTTTGAAAAGGCTTGCAGATTTTGGCTACAAAAAAGCTCCTAGCAGTTCACTTCTGCTAGGAGTATGTTTTATTCTAAGTGAAAACTTAAATCTTTTTCTCAATACTAAAAAGTGGAGAAAGTGGGCGTTTTTCATGAATACGTACGATAGCATCCCCCAATAAATGAGCGATTGAAATCTGCTCAATCTTATCGATCAAACGCTCTTCTGGGAGATAGATGGTATCCAAAACAACCAATTTCTTAATAGCTGATTTTTGGATATTGTTCATAGCAGGACCAGAAAGAACTGGGTGCGTACAGCTCGCATAGACTTCAACAGCACCAGCTTCTGCAAGGGCATCTGCCGCGTGACAAATCGTTCCAGCTGTATCAATCATATCATCAATCAAAATACAAGTCTTGCCTTCGACCTTACCGATGATGTTCATGACTTCACTAGTATTCATCTTATCAACGCTACGACGTTTATCAATAATAGCAATAGATGTTTTCAAAAATTCTGCCAACTTACGGGCACGAGTCACCCCTCCATGGTCTGGGCTGACAACCACATAGTCAGAACCAACCATACCACGACGCTCAAAATAATCCGCAATCAGAGGAGCCCCCATCAAATGATCCACAGGAATATCAAAGAATCCTTGAATCTGCGCAGCATGCAAGTCGATGGTCAATAAACGATCCACTCCAGCTACTTCAAGCATATTTGCGACAAGTTTTGAAGTGATTGGCTCACGCGCTCTCGCCTTTCTATCCTGACGTGCATACCCATAGTAAGGCATAACAACATTCACAGATTCTGCACTGGCACGCTTCAAAGCATCCACCATAATCAAAATTTCAAGCAGATTGTCATTTACAGGCGAGCTAGTTGATTGTAGGATAAAAACGTGTTTCCCACGGATTGATTCTTCGATGTTGACCTGAATCTCTCCATCTGAAAATTGGCGAACACTTGATTTCCCCAACTCTATCCCAATCTCCTGCGCTACACGTTTTGCCAATTCTTGATTAGAAGAAAGGGCAAACAGCTTTAAATCAGAAAAAGACATGATTTCCTCCGGTATATATGTATCGCTTGTGCTTTTCACAAGATTTTTCCATCTACCATTGTAGCGCTTTTTGCACTATTTTTCAATCAAAAATAAAAGAAGGGCACCATATTTGTGCCCTTGCATCATTCTTTTGAAAAATATTCTAGTTCATCAACTCATTGTGCTTCTCAACAAAGCGATAAGCCTGATAAAAACCATAGAGAGTAACAGCCGTAACCACTGGAATCGCTAAGGGCAACTCTGTCTCCAACTCCACAAAAGGAGAGTTAAACAAGAAATGAGTTCCCAAGGCTAAACCTAGGAAAATAAGCCCCTGTTTCTTGCCAACCTTCTGCCCTTTATAGGCTCTGTAAAGCAAGTAAACACCTACTACCGCCAAACCTGAAAAAGTCCAGTGAGAAGCAATTCCTGAGATAATACGCTCTAAAATCCTTGAAATGGTAAAATCAAAGCCCTCTGGCAAATCCGTACGAATATAGCCAATATCCTCAATCATTTGGAATCCCAAACCAGAAGCAATTCCTAGTAAAAACAAAGATTTTAATTTTCGCACAGGAATCAAAGCCAAAACAAAGACAAGTGGCAACAATTTCAAGGGTTCTTCTACCAAAGGAGCCACAATCGCACTTTCAAAGGCATTTAAAAATGCACTATCTGGGAAAAGAACGCCCAGTAAATCATGGATATAGGTATTAGCAAAGCTAGATAGCCAGCCTGAAAGGAACATCCCACCCAATAAAGACAAGATCAAGGCCTTCTTTGGCAATTCCCATTTTTTCCCAATACGGAAAAGGAAATAAAGAGCTGGAATCATGTAAAAGAGAGCTAGAAAGATAGAAACTCCCATTAGGCCATATTCCGCACCTGACATAGAGCCGTCAGTATAGTAGATGGTTTCATACTGCAAACCAATACATAGCAATAAAATAAAAATAAATAAAATACTGTTTTTCTTCATACACTTTCATTCTAAATAAAGTATTTATAATTCTACGACTGTCATCCTTCCTGTATCCACATCGTAAACCGCACCTGAAATAACAACATCATCTGGGATTAGAGGAGTTTCCTGTAGCAATCTCATATCCTCACGAACACTTTCATCAATGTCTTGAAAAGGCAAAAAGTCCTTGTCAGAAACATCCACTCCTAGTTCTTTTTTCAAATACTCCTGAAAAGGACCATTTTCAAATGTCTGTGCACCACAGTCTGTATGATGGAGCACCACAATTTCCCTTGTCCCCATTTGTTGCTGGGAAATCACAAGCGAGCGAATCATATCATCTGTCACTCGCCCTCCAGCATTCCGCAAAATATGAGCATCTCCCAGAGCCAACCCAAGAGCTGGCGCAACGTGTAAACGCGAGTCCATACAAGTTACGATTGCAACCTTGGTCTTTGGTTTGATTGATAAATGAAGATCTCCATGCAGTTCTACATAGGCTTGATTGGCTTTTAAAAAATTTTCAAAATAGGACATAACAACTCACTTTCTAGTCTATCAGATAATTTGAACACCAAATTATTTATATCCTATCTTACCATCTTTTCTTTGTCTTGTCAGTTGTCAACCTTCATATAAAAAAACTGGGACAGAGACATCCAGCTTCTAGCTTGGGCTTCTGTCCTAGTTTTATTTTATGAACCTTTTTGGATATACTTATTGAGCGATCCTGCAAAGCTCTGAAGATTGAGACTTTGTACGTAGACCTCACCAGTTCCTCGGAAGGTATTCACCACTCCTTCGCCTGTACCAATAGACTGCCAGAAGCTATTTTCTAAGTGGATATTATAGTCCAAAGATTGACTCCAAGCCACCACATGGGCATTGTCAATGGTTATTTCTTGGTTTTGTAGCTCAATTTTCTTGATAGAGCCAAAAGCATTGGCCAAGAGAGTTCCCTGGCCTTGGGTAGTCATCACAAAGAGACCGCCTTGCCCTCCGAACAGAGCTTTACCAATAGACTGACTCTCCATAGTATAGGAAGCTGTACCATCAAGAGCTAGAAAAGCCCCATCATTCAGTCGATATTGTTTTTCACCTAGTTCAAGAGCAATTACTTGCCCAGGAGTATCTGGTGCTAGAGCAAGGTTCCCGTTATCAGACTCTGCTACAGCTTGAGTAATGAAGGTGCTTTCACCAGAAACCATTGAACGTCCTACAGCTTTAACAAAACGTCCCAAACCTGAACCGCTGGCATTGAGCTGGGTATTGAGACTTACGTTAGGCGTGTGGTAAACCATACTACCTCGCTGGATATAGACGGTTTCTCCTTGATTGAGTGACAACTCTACCAAAGGAAATTGCATATGACTGTCCATAGAAAATTTCATAAGAAATTCCTCCTTGTTTTAATAAATGTTAGCAATAAAATAATTAGTCATCTAAAGCTGACCATAACTATTAGGAGAATACCTTTTTCAAGACTTCCTGAATCGATGTCACCCCAATAACCTGAATTTCCTTAGGTGGAGTGATTCCTGTCAAGGAATTTTTGGGTACATAAATCTTAGTAAAGCCCAGTTTAGCAGCTTCATTAATACGCTGCTCGATACGATTCACGCGCCGAATTTCTCCCGTCAAACCAAGTTCTCCCACAAAACATTCCTGAGGGTTGGTTGGCTTGTCCTTGTAGCTCGAAGCAATAGCAACAGCGACGGCTAAGTCAATGGCAGGTTCATCCAATTTGATACCACCAGCAGATTTGAGATAGGCATCCTGATTTTGCAAGAGAAGCCCTGCACGCTTTTCCAAAACAGCCATAATCAGACTCGCACGATTGAAGTCCAGACCTGTGGTCGTGCGCTTGGCATTTCCAAACATGGTTGGCGTCACCAAGGCCTGAACCTCTGCTAAAATCGGACGCGTCCCTTCCATGGTCACAACGATTGATGAGCCAGTCGCTCCATCCAAACGCTCTTCTAGGAAAACTTGACTCGGATTGAGGACTTCAACCAAGCCACCCGACTGCATCTCAAAAATCCCAATTTCATTGGTAGAACCAAAACGATTTTTGACCGCTCTCAAAATACGAAAGGTATGGTGACGCTCCCCTTCAAAGTAAAGCACTGTATCCACCATATGCTCCAACATACGTGGACCAGCCAAGGTTCCTTCCTTGGTCACATGGCCGACGATAAAGATAGCAATGTTATTAGTCTTCGCTAATTGCATAAGTTCAGCAGTCACCTCACGCACCTGAGAAACAGACCCCTGTACCCCTGAAATCTCAGGAGACATAATGGTCTGGATAGAGTCAATAATGAGGAAGTTTGGCTGGATTCTTTCTACCTCAGCTCGAACACTCTGCATATTGGTCTCTGCATAGAGATAAAACTCGCTATCAATATCACCCAAACGCTCTGCACGTAGTTTAATCTGCTGGGCAGACTCCTCCCCACTGACGTAGAGAACCGTTCCCACTTGGGACAACTGGGTTGAGACTTGTAGTAGAAGCGTTGATTTCCCGATTCCAGGATCCCCACCGATGAGGACGAGACTTCCTGGTACCACTCCGCCTCCAAGTACACGGTTAAATTCCTCCATCTCTGTCTTAGTTCGATTGACATTCATGGAAGTCACCTCAGCCAGTTTCATGGGCTTGGTTTTCTCACCTGTCAAGGACACACGCGCATTCTTGACCTCGGCAACCTCAACCTCTTCTACAAAAGAAGACCAAGACCCACAGTTAGGACAACGTCCTAGATACTTAGGCGAATTATATTCACAATTTTGACACACAAATGTCGCTTTTTTCTTTGCGATGATAAACCTCTTTCTATATCTCTAACTCACACTCAATCACTTGGCAAAAATCAATCTTCTCATTTGGCACAAACTGGCGCATGAGCATTCCGTGAGTTACAATGATAATAGTTTTATAATTTTTATATTTTTCCAAAGCTCTTAAAAAACGATGACGCATCTCTAGATCAGTTTCATAGCGATAAGGAGAATCTTCAGATAAACCTCCTTGATATTTTAGATAATATTCATGAGCTACCAATACACTAGTTAAATCAGAGTTAGTGCCATCTAAGTCTGGACGCCACTCATGAAAAAACGGCTCCACAAATAAGTCCAATCCTGTTTCAACTGCTATATAATGGGCTGTTTCTAAAGCCCTCGTCACAGACGATGAAATAATAATCTCTGCCTTTCCAAAACATGCAGTTTTAGCAACTTCTTTTGCCAAACTGCGACCTTTTCCTGTCAATGGTGCTAAATCACGACCAAAACCACTATAGAGTTGCGGATTTTCAAGTTTATCAAGCATACTATAATCTGGCTCCCCGTGACGTACAAAGATAATCTTCATTCTAGTACCCAGTCGATCCAAATCCACCAGTCCGCACGCCGTCAGCTGCATCTCCATCTGCAATTAAGAAAGGTGCAAAGACAGCCTGAACCACACGTTCCCCAACTTCAAGAACAACCTCTTGGTCTGTGATATTCTTCATCTGCGCAAAAATATGCCCTTCATTTCCAGGATTTCCATAATAATCCCCATCAATGACACCAACCGAGTTAATCAAGACCAAGCCCTTCTTACGAGGATTTGAAGAGCGATCATAAAGGTAAAGAACCTCAGTCGGCTGCATATAGGCCTTAACCCCTGTCGGAACCAAGACAATCTCTCCTGGCGCAATAACTGTACGTACAGCAACCTTTAAGTCGTAACCAGCCGCATGCGCTGTCTCACGCTTGGGCAATAAATTTTCATCTGTAAAAGTTGAAACCAATTCAAAACCACGAATTTTCATCATCTTCTCTTTTCTATTATCATTTATTCTAGATTATTCTATCTTATTTATTCGGAAAAAGCACGAAAAAAAGAGCACACAATTCAAATCGCTTAGGGCTGCTGGATTCCTCCCCTGACCCGCTTCACGCAGAACTGTTGCTCCACTATTTATTATATCACATTCCTATTCATTTTAAAAGCAAAATTATTTTTTCCGTCTATTTCTAAAAAAGTCCTGCATAATAGCTGCGCATTCATCTTCCAAAATTCCCGTTTCAACATCCACACGATGGTTGAGACGCTCATCTGTCAAGATATCGTACAAACTCCCAGCAGCGCCAAATTTCTGGTTTTTAGCTCCATAGACCACGTTTGGAATACGGGCGAGTCCAATCGCCCCACTACACATGACACACGGCTCAATGGTCACAAAAAGCGTGCAATCAAGCAAGCGCCAGCTCTCCTCACTCAGGTTCGCATTCTCTATGGCCATAATCTCCGCATGCATAACCGCTCGCTGCAGTTCCTCACGCGCATTATGCCCACGACCAATGATTTCTCCGTCCTTGACAATCACACAACCAATTGGAATTTCATCGTGTTCAAGAGCAATCTCAGCCTCTTTCAATGCCTCTCTCATAAAGACTTCTTTTTCTTCAACTGTATAATTCATCAATTTCCCTTTTCCTACTTATCGATTTTATTATTATATCATGAATCCCAAGACAAAAAAAGCCACCGAATGCGGTGACTCTATAGGGAGATTATTATGAAAAAGAAAAGTTTAGGATATTTGTTACAACAAGTTAGGAGGTCTTCTTGTAACTGTCTATAGTATACCCGACCTATCTTAAACAAATCTTAAAAATCTCTTATGACCAAACACTTTCTAAAATATTTGTTTGTTCACGACCAGGACCTACTGAGAAAGTAGAAATACGAACGCCAACCAATTCACTCACACGACGAACATAATTACGTGCATTTTCAGGAAGATCCTCCAAATTACGAACTCCAGTGATATCTTCTGACCAACCTGGCAACTCTTCATAGATAGGCTTGCAACGCTTCAATTGCTCAAGACTAGCTGGATAGTAGTCAATACGTTGACCATCAAGATCATAGGCCACACAGATTTTCACTGTATCCAAACCACTCAAAACATCGATAGAGTTCAATGAAAGGTTCGTAATACCAGAAACACGGCGGCTATGACGCATCACAACTGAGTCAAACCAACCCACACGACGTGGACGACCAGTTGTTGTACCATATTCATGACCCACTTCACGGATACGTTCTCCCACTTCATCAAACAACTCAGTTGGGAATGGACCGTCTCCTACACGACTCGTATAAGCCTTACATACACCTACAACCTTGTCAATCTTACTTGGACCAACACCTGAACCAATCGTAACACCACCAGCCACAGGGTTTGATGACGTAACAAATGGATACGTACCTTGGTCTATATCTAGCATAACACCTTGTGCACCTTCAAAAAGCACACGTTTACCATTATCAAGCGCATCATTCAAAATAACAGATGTATCAGTCACATATTTCTTGATTTGTTGACCATATTCGTAATATTCTTCAAAAATATCATCAAAAGCAATCGCTTTACTGTCATACAATTTTTCAAAAAGACGATTCTTTTCAGCAAGGTTACGTTCTAAACGCTCACGGAAAATATCTTTATCTAAAAGATCTGCAATACGAATCCCAACACGAGCAGCCTTGTCCATATAAGCTGGACCAATTCCCTTGATTGTAGTCCCAATCTTATTGTCGCCCTTAGCTTCTTCTTGCAAACGGTCTAACTCAATATGATAAGGCAAAATAACATGCGCGCGATCAGAAATACGCAAATTATCAGTTGTCACACCCTCCTCATGAAGATAGCTCAACTCTTTCACAAGAGATTTAGGATTTACAACCATACCATTCCCAATAACAGAGATTTTTTCAGGGAAGAAAATTCCAGATGGAATCAAGTGCAACTTAAATTTCTTACCATCAATCACAATCGTGTGACCTGCATTATCACCACCTTGGTAACGTGCAATCACTTCTGCATTCGCTGAAAGGAAGTCTGTAATCTTCCCTTTACCTTCATCACCCCATTGGGTACCTACAACAACAACTGAAGTCATAATTTTGTCTGAGCCCTCAGGCTCTTCCTTTCTCACATACATGGCAGGACTCTCACCTGCAATTATATCTTACAATTTATTATAAGAAAAAATCGCCTTTTTATCAAGAAGAAACAATAGAAAGATTTGCTATTTCCAACTATTAAAAAATGATTTAGAAAAAATTCCGACTATTTATCATTATTTTCCCACAAAAAGTTAAATTTGTTCGGAAATTAACTCATACTGTCTCAACAAGCAACAAAACCCTGTTTCATTATCAATTTTTCAAGATACAAACGATAAGCAACACGATAATGGTAAACAATAAAATCCCGATGATTCCCAATGCTATATCGGAAAAGATAATAAATTAAAAATTTAAAATGAACATGTTCCCAGTCAAAATGATCTCCAAAGAAGGTACCATACTCTTCTTCAATATTTCTATAAAAATCCGTCATCTGCTCATAAATCTTTTGTAACATAAGTCTATACCCCTTTACTTTTTATAAGCTTATTCTAACAAAAAATTTTACACATTCACTATCAATTCCTGAATTGCTTAAAAACCAACCTCAAAAAGATAACAAATAGGAAAAGTTGACAGAATAGGAACAAATTTACTACCTAAATTAGACTATTATAGATCTTATTAACTGTGTTAAATACTAAAAGAGACTGAGGCAAAAATCTTAAATTAAGAAAAACGCATAGCATCAGATTGTACTGACCCCAATCTGTATTGCACAGGGCTAAGTCCTTTTAGTTTTACCTTAATTCGTTTGTTGTTGTAGTAATCAATATAGTCTACAATGGCTTGTTCCAATTGCTTAAGCGACTGAAACGACTTCTCATAACCGTAAAACATCTCCGATTTCAGAATCCCAAAGAAGGACTCCATCATACCGTTGTCTGGGCTGTTACCCTTGCGCGACATGGATGCTTGAATTCCCTTACTCTCTAGGAACCGATGATAAGAATCATGTTGATATTGCCAGCCTTGATCACTATGGAGAATCGTATTCTCGTAGTGCTTCTCTGTGAATGCCTGTTCCAACATGTTTTTTACTTGTGTTAAGTTGGGTGAAGTTGAAAGATTATAGGCAATAATTTCGCTATTAAAGCCATCTAAAACTGGTGATAAGTAAAGCTTTTGAGTACTTGCTGGAATGGCAAATTCTGTCACATCTGTGTAGCACTTTTCCATTGTTTTAGAGCCTTCAAATTGACGTTGAATGAGATTCTCTGCCTTCTTGCCAACGTCTCCTTTATGAGAAGAATATTTTCGTTTCTGTCGCATTTTAGCTTGTAAATTGACTACTTTCATCAAGCGTTGAACTCTTTTCTGATTTACCAGATAACCACGATTTCTTAGTTCTAAATGAATCCGACGATAACCATAATTTCCCTTGTGTTCGATAAAAATAGATTGAATTTCAGCTTTAAGCTCTTGGTCCTTATCTAGTTTGTCTAGCTGTTTCAAGTGATAGTAGTAAGTCGAAAGAGCTAGTTTAATGGCTTTTAGAAGAATATCTAACGAAAACTCAGTCATTAATTCTTGAACAATTTCGGTCTTTCTTCTTTCTCTTTTTTCTCCTTCAATCGGAGTTCTCTCAACTTTTTTAGGATGGCATTCTCCGCTCTCAGCTACTCATTTTCTGCTTGAAGATGTTCTAATTCTATCCTCTCTTCAGGTCTCGTTTTTGGCTTACGTCCCATTTTAGGTACTCTCCCTCTTGTTTTCTCAACAATAGTATACCCGTTTTTCTTGTATTGTGCTAGCCAGTTAAGAAGTATCGTACGACTTGGGAGACCATATTCAAGAGAAACTCTATCTTTAGTCCAGCCTTCATGTAAGACTTTATGAATCATTTCTTGTTTTGACGAACTCTATTCCGTAACGATCAATCAATTTAATCATGTACCTAATATTAGAATTGTTTATCCCAAATCTATTTGAAAGCTTCTCTATGCTATATCCTTATTTTCTAAGTTCATAGATCTGAACTTTATCATCATAAGTTAATTTCATAATAAAAACACCCCAAAAGTTAGATTTTTAAGACTGTTTTTAAAATCTTTCTCAAGAACAAATATAAAATCGTCAACACTTTGAAAACTTCAAAAAAAGTATTTTCATCGCTCTAAACATCAAAAAAGAAAGGACGAAATTTGTCCTTTCTAGATATTACCTTTTCTTCAATCCACTACAGTTGACAGAGAGCCTATTTTTATGTTCACGAAAATAAAAAAAGAGGACTAAACCTCTCTTAATTAACTACTCCGCCAGTAGGACTCGAACCTACGACATCATGATTAACAGTCATGCGCTACTACCAACTGAGCTATGGCGGAATAAAGCTAAGCGACTTCCATATCTCACAGGGGGCAACCCCCAACTACTTCCGGCGTTCTAGGGCTTAACTTCTGTGTTCG